>JAFARV010000246.1 GCA_019245255.1 Acidobacteriaceae bacterium
CTGTGCTCTGAGAATCGGCAGAGTCTCGGCAGGATGTTCCCGGACGCTTAGCCGGTCCGGCTGATGTCAAACGAAGCCTGCGAACCTAACTGGTTCCGATGCGGCGCCGTTCCATAAAAAAAACGGCGAACAGTCACAGCCTGCTACCAGCGACAACGTGCTGCATCGCTCGTAACCGCCAAACGAAGAATGTGACGATAGGAATCTGCAGCAACAGGGTTGCTCCTGTCGTCGAAGGCGTCATTAGCATGAAATAAGGGAGGACATGATGAAGAAGGGACTGCTCGCTTTTGCGATCGCATTCGCGGCCGCGTTTCTTGCCCGGTCACAAACAAACGGCAGCAACACAAAGAAGAGTCACCTGGATGGCACCTGGGAGCTGGTCTCCGGACAACCGCTCCCCAAAGGGGCACGGGATATCAAGATAATTTCGGAAGGACACTTCATTTTTGTTGCTTACGATACCGAGAAAGGGAGCCCGCTCTATACAGGCGGTGGAACTTACATTCTGAAGGGAAGTTCCTACACCGAACACATCGACTTCGCGAGCGCTGAAATTTCCGCCGGTCTCGTCGGTAGGGACCAGCCGTTTACCGTAAAGTTGAACGGGGACACATTCACCCAAACAGGTACTCTCTCAAATGGAAGAGCCCTGTCGGAAATTTGGAAGCGGGTTAACTGAACCTAAGCCTCTTAAGAATGTGCTGACGCATTTTTTTCAACCGAAGCAGGCTCATTCACTTTGGCGTTTGCGTCTGACTTGGTCGGTCTCTTAGACGCATCCTCGATGAAGGCTCAGCGTTCATCTTCAGCCCTGATTGCCAAGGCTGCTTGCGGAACGCTGAGCGCTGAAGACTGACTGCTTTTATGCTGCCGAGCTTTGCAAATCGCGTTGCTCAGTGGTAGTTCACCCAGTCAAACTGCATCGAGTTGCTATTGATCGGGGACACGGTGGATATCACGTCGTAGTGGTTGTACATAGTTACCTGGTAACTGGTTGCGCCATCTCCTCCGCTGAGAAAGTTCACCGTAGTACCGTCCGCGGTTAATGCAAACGGAGACTGCATAACCGCGAACCAGTAGTTCGCCAAATCGGGATAACTTCCGTCGCCAAATTGGGGCCGGCCCAGCATCCACTCCGCCGCGATGCCGGTGAAAGTGCCGCTGTTGAACGGAGTGGAGAGATAGCTGAATTCGCCCGTGGTCAGATCGTCTAACCAGAAGTAAGCATATCCGCCATTGGGGTTCAAATTGCCGTAAGCGTCTCCTATACGTAGTTCGGAGTAGATCTCGTCGCCTGGATTGATGCTGAAGTTCGAGAACACCACTTGCGCTTCCTGACCCCCGACCTGTTTCCACGCATAGTAGTTGCTATAGGTGATTCCGTCCGACACATACACATCTTGCTCGGTTCCATCCTGTGCGATGTCGGGAACCACCCCAGAAAGTCCGATCCATAGTGTTGAGGAAGTCCACGTCCCCTCTTCCCCGCCCACAATAACCGGAACGTTCCAGTCTCCTTCGATCCAATCGAATGGGCTCGACGGGGCGTATAGGGCGTAGCCGCTCGACATATCTGAGGTGAACGTATCTGAGCCGATCGGATCTGGGATTCTAATATCTGCGGCTGTCTTAACTGGACCATGATAATGCCCCTCCACATTCACCGTCTTGGGGGGAATGAACGTAGCCGGTTTCGAGACAGCCTTAAGCCAGCTTGCATAGGCCCCTGGAGACTGTTGCTGGTCGGGCCGCATGGGATAGCCGCGCTTCACTAATTCCTGGTTCGAAAGAGCCATTGGGTCTCCCGCAAGGGCGGGGCGCACAGTATGGCCGAGCCGCAGTTCTGTCTCCGGATTCGAAGTAGCTCGTGCCACCAACGGTTTGGCCCCGGCGACGGACTGTATCTCAATCCTCTGTTGCTTCCCCGAAGAGCAAGTGGCGACAAGCTGCGCGGCGGATGACGATTCGTGGGATGGCGAGGCGTAAAACCTCACAGTCCCTTCGTCATTGGCAAAAACCCGCAAGTGTTTTCCTGAGTCGCTGCTGCCCGGAGCCGCAACCGTGCACTGCGCATTCGGCTCTGTTGAGAATGAGATCGCAGACAACGCGTGCGGCGGAACCTTAAAGCTGAGCGGCGTTGCCGGCGCAACGCCTTGGAGATTTCCCTGTTGTGCCTGACAGAGTGCGGTCAGGATCAGTCCAAGACCTAAGGTAATGGAGCGAGGTTCTAGTGTGTTTTTCATCGTTATTTTTTCCTATTGAATTGCCTTCTTGGAGGCGCTCCGTTGCAGGCCTTAGTTCGCGGCCTAATGATCGGCCTCCACTCAGGAGGGCGACGTTTTGCGCTTGATCCCACCAGCGCGGGTCAGCTTCGGGTTAGCTCAAGCTCGCCATATTGAGTAATTGAGTATTTCAGGACCGCTACCGCAGCCAGCGACCGTCCGGCATTAGCTCCCTGACGGTCGCGGCTCCGTTTCCGGTTCGATGCCGCATCAAACGGCCGCAGCACCGATACCGGGTTGGTTATGCCAAAAGCTTCGGCAATGGTTTTGCTTAGTGGTAGTTCACCCAGTCAAACTGCAGCGAGTTGGTATCGACCGCGTACACAGCCGAGAGCGTGTCGTAGTCGTAGCCGTTGAAGTTGTACATAGTCTCCTGGTAAGTGGTTGCATCGTCTCCTCCGCTGTAATAGTTCACGTAAGTACCGTCCGCGGTATATGCAAACGGATTCTGCATGACCGCGAACCAGTAGTCCGCTAAATCGGGAAAACTTCCGTCCGGGTTGCGGTACCGTCCCAGGATCCACTCTGCCGATCTACCGGTGAAAGTGTCGCCGTTTAACGGAGTGGAAAAATAGGTGAATTCACCCGCGGTTATATCCTCGAACATGAAGTAAGCATATCCGCCATTGGGGTTCGAATTGGCGTAAGCGTCTCCGATACGTACTTCGGAGAAGATCTCGTCGCCTGGATTGATGCTGAAGTTCGAGAACGCCACTTGCTCTTCCTGACAACAGACATGTTTCCACGCATAGTAGTTGCTATAGGTGATTCCGTCCGACACAAACACATCTTGCTCGGTTCCATCCGATATGGTTCCGCCGGAACCCGGCTCCCCATCAAGTCCGATCATTAGATATGAGTTAGTCGCCGTCCCCTCTTCCCCGCCCACAATAGCCGGAACGTTCCACAATCCTCCGATAACATCGAATGGGCTCGAGGGGCCGAATAGGACGTAGCCGCTCCAGTTAGTGGAAGCCTCCGTATTTCCGGGGATCGGATCTGGGATTCTAATATCTGCGGCTGTCTTAACTGGACCATGATAATGCCCCTCCACATTCACCGTCTTGGGGGGAATGAACGTAGCCGGTTTCGAGACAGCCTTAAGCCAGCTTGCATAGGC
>JAFARV010000256.1 GCA_019245255.1 Acidobacteriaceae bacterium
GCCCACCTGTTTGCCTGGGTTGTTGGTAACACGCCCATGTTCAAACCGCAGGTTCAGGCAGCCATGTTGGCCCTCGCCAAGGAAGCGGCCAACGTGGGCTTTGGAGCGGCTCTGTTGCGCGGTATTTTTGCCGTTTGGCTGATCGCGATGGTCGTGTGGATGCTCGCCGCCACAGATGTTGACCGCGTGCTGGTGATTGTCATTCTGACTTACACGGTCGGGCTGGCGGGCTTGACGCACATCATTGCCGGAAGCGTCGAAGTTCTCTTTCTCGTCATGGTCGGGGCGAAAAGCTGGTTATCGATCGCGTGGACGTATTTGCTTCCCACTTTGATCGGAAATAGTATCGGAGGAGTCTCGCTAACCGCCGCAGTGAATCACGCCCAGGTGGTCGCAGGCATGGCGCCCCGTAACACCGGACGGATCGTAAGCGCCTAGCTTGGCTATGGCCGGCTCCAGTTGACCACGATCTACAAGATCCATTGGCGAGGTCGTCTTACTCAGGGGATTCCGAGTGCATACGTCGGCGAAAGAGGTGCTGGACCGGAGAATTTCGAAATGAGACGCCCACGTAACTCACGAGAGTAGAAGACCGGCCTGAGTATCGCCGGTATGGCCCAAAAGAATGACCGGCGTGTACGATCTAAACCTTGTAGCTTTGTCGATTGCGATCGCAATCCTTGCCTGTTACGCAACCCTTGAATTCGTTGCGAGAGTATCCGCAAACACTGGAGGGCTCCGTTTGGCATGGCTCTGCGGCGGATCGGTTGCGATGGGTACCGGCATCTGGTCGATGCACTACGTCGGCCTGCTTGCATTTACTCTGCCGGTCGCCGTGCAATACAACTGGCCTATCGTGCTGTTGTCGCTCCTCGCGGCCATAGCTGCTTCCTACGTGGCCCTTCTCGTCGCAAGCGGGAGCACACTGGGTCTGCGCCGAATTTTCTTGGCGAGTCTGCTGATGGGCGGCGGCATTTCCGGCATGCACTACATCGGGATGGCTGCAATGCGAATGCAGGCAGCTTGTCATTGGTCGCAACCAATGGAGGCTCTCTCGATTCTGCTGTCAGTTGTGATCTCTTTCGTGGCTCTTAGGCTTGCTTTCTACTTCAAGGCCGACGGACAGCGATTCTGGAAAAGGTTTGCCGCTTCCATTCTTATGGGTTCTGCCATTCCCGCGATGCATTACACAGGAATGGCAGCGGTGCACTTCAGCCATTCGGGCATTCGGCCGTCCGGCGCTCACTTGATAGGCATTTCCTCCCTTACCCTAATCACGATTGCCTGCGTGAGCTTCGGGGCGCTCGGGTTAACGCTTGTTCTCGCACTGCTTGACCGGCAATTCTCAGCACACGCCGCCGAGTTAGTCAACACCGAACGACGATATCGCGAGTTGGTCGAATCGGCGAGCATGGTGCTGTGGCGCAGCGACACCGGCATGCGTCATTTTTCATTTGTTAATCGGGAGGCGGAGACACTGCTGGGTTATCCGACGGACCGCTGGCTCAGTGATGCTTCCTTCTGGCACGACCACGTTCACCCCGAAGATCGAGAACTGGTCGCATCCCGCATGGCTCAGAGCCGGCTCGGCGTGGCGAGCGCGCCTTTCGAGCATCGAATGGTTTCCGCAAGCGGCGAGACCGTCTGGGTGCGCACGGCTTTGCGTGTTGTGGCGACGGCGAAGGGTCACGAGATCTTCGGGCTGACCCTCGACATCACCGAACGAAAGCGCGCCGAAGAAGCATTTCAGCAGGAGCGGCGCCTATTCCAGGCGTTGATGGACGCCTGCCCCGATGGTATCTATTTCAAGGATCTGGACAGCAGCTTCGTCCGGATCAATAAGGCGCAGGCAGCAGCCTTAGGACTGTCCGACCCTAGTGAAGCCATTGGCAAATCGGACGCCGACTTCTTCAGCGCTCCCCATGCTGAACAGGCTCGCGCAGACGAGAAGAAAATCATCGACACCGGCCAAGCCTTGATCAATTTCGAGGAATTGGAAACGTGGCCCGACGGACGGAACACTTGGGTTTCGACTACCAAAATGCCGCGGCGTGAGGCCAGCGGCGAAATTTGCGGAACGATCGGCATATCGCGCAGTATTACCGAACGCAAGCTGGTCCAGCAGCGGCTTCAGGAGCGTACCCAGGAGTTAATGAAGAGTAACGCTCGCCTACAACGCGAAATGAAGGAGCGCCGTCTGCTTGAGGCTCAACTCCTGCATTCGCAGAAGCTGGAGTCGATCGGTCAACTTGCGGCCGGTATTGCTCACGAAATCAACACGCCCATTCAGTATGTCAGCGACAATTGCAGGTTCCTTGGTGATTCTTTCGAGCAGTTGGCTTCTGTTCTGAATGCGTATTCGAATCTGCTCGAAGCCGCTCGTCGAACCAAATTCAGCCCCGACGTGGTTCGTGCAGTGGACACCATCATCGAGGCAGCGGATCTGCCTTATCTCATTGACGAGATTCCCCTGGCTATCGGCCAGTCAAACGAAGGAGTCGAACGCGTAGCTCGCATCGTCCGCGCACTGAAGGAGTTCTCGCATCCAGGTTCGAAGGAAATGAAGGTGATTGACCTGAATCGCGCCATCGAGAACACTCTGATTGTCTGTAGAAACGAATGGAAGCTGGTCGCGGACACCGAGCTCGAATTGGATTCCGCTCTTCCGCCCGTCCACTGTTTGGCCGACGAGTTAAATCAGGTAATCCTAAACCTGGTTGTAAACGCCGCACATGCGATTGGAGATAGCCCAAAAAAGGATACGAAAGGCAAAATCACGGTTTCGACGAAGCGAAAAGGGGATCTTGCCGAAATCAGAGTGAAAGACGACGGCACCGGAATTCCCAAGAGGATTCAGTCACGAATCTTCGACCCATTCTTCACCACTAAGGAAGTAGGCAGAGGTACCGGTCAAGGCTTGGCCATTGCTCGGGATGTCATCGTGAACAAGCATGGCGGTTCACTGACGTTTGAAACCGAAGAGAATGTGGGAACCACGTTTATTGTCACCTTGCCAATTACTCGCAATGTCGCGTCGACCGGTTCTCAGACCGATGCTTCGCACGCTGAGTCACTCAAATGATCAACATTCTTTTCGTCGACGACGAGAGCAACCTGCTCGATGCTCTGAAGCGCGCCACCCGTCCCTTGCGCAACGAGTGGTGCACTCTGTTCGCTAATGGGGGCGCCGAAGCACTGCGAGTGCTAGAGGAAACACCGTGCGATGTCATCGTGACCGACATGCGCATGCCAGGAATAGACGGCCTGGCCCTACTTGAGGCGGTTTCGCATCGTTACCCGGGCATGGTGCGAATTATTTTTTCGGGCCAGTGCGACACCTCCACCATCGTCAAAGCCGCTGCTATCAGTCACCAATATCTGTCAAAGCCATGTGATATCGAGATTCTGAGATCAACGGTCAGCCGGGCCGTAGGAATGCGCAAACTGTTGAGCTCACCGGCCCTGGTGCAACTCATGTCCGCATTCGACAGGATTCCAGTTTTGCCGTCCGTTTATTCGCAACTTACGCTGCTGCTGAACGACGATCGGACCTCCATCGAGCGAATCGGGGCGGTGATCGCTCAAGACATGGGTTTGTGTGCGAAAGTTTTGCAGCTCGCCAACTCGCCCATATTCGGTCTCAGACATCCCATATCCAGTCCCGAAGCGGCTGTCGGGGTTCTTGGGTTCGACATGCTCAAGAATTTGGCTTTGGCGATGCACGTCTTTCAGCAATATGAAACGGCAATCAAGAGCTTCGATATTGAGAGCTTGTGGCAACACAGCTTCCGGACTAGCCTGTACGCGGCAAATATTGCGCGGTTGGTGGCGCCCTCAGATTCCCGGTTGCGGGAGCAGGCACAAGTAGCGGGGCTTCTGCATGACATCGGGCATCTGCTGCTTGCCTGTAACATGCCAGACCTCTTTGAGCGCGCCATTCAACTCGCCTCGGAGCGGGGAATCGATCTGTTTGAGGCGGAGCGGGAATTACTAGGGGCCTCGCACGCAGAAGTTGGGGCCTACGTTCTGGCGCTTTGGGGATTGCCGGACGAAATTACTGAAGCGATCCTCCATCATCACCAGGTTCGCTCGTGTGAGAGCCGAGTTGCCTTCGCCGTGCACATCGCGGACGCGCTGGAATACCGGCATGGCTCGAAGGATTTGCCGGGGGACCGGCATCAGGTCGACGTTGCGTTGTTAGAGGAGCGGGGTCTGGTCGATGAGTTCAAGTCATGGGAGGAATCATGCTGCACCCTTCACACCCAAGCTTCATAACTTGCAAGATGACCTGGTCAGCCCTACGCGGATCGAGAGATAGATGTGACAGAAAAGATTCTATGTGTGGATGACGAGTTGGCGATTCTCGCCGGCTTCCAGCGTCAGTTTCGGAACCAATTTAGTATTGTCAGTGCGGTAAACGGGCAGCAGGCTCTCGACACGTTTGCTGAGAGGGGGCCATTCGCCGTAGTTATGTCCGACTACAACATGCCCGGCATGAACGGCCTGCATTTTCTTCGCAGAGTTCGTGAGCAGTCCCCCGATACGGTTCGCATCATACTGACCGGGAAGGCCGATGCCGAAGCTGGTCTTGCGGCTGTGAACGAGGGAATTTTATTCCGCTTCTTGACTAAGCCCTGTTCTCCTGACCTGCTGGCAGCTACGTTCAGAGCTGCTCTGGCACAATACCGTCTCATCGTTTCAGATCGGACCTGCACCGAACGCATCGTCGAAGCAAGTACGGGGTTGTTGGCCGACATCCAGAAATATATGCAGCCAGAAGTTATCGCTCGTGTATCGAGAGTCGAGACATTGGTTCGCGAACTTTTGTCGCTGTTGCAAATCGCCGAGCCATCTCGTTTCGAGCTGGCAGCTAAACTATCTCACCTTGGATGCATCGGAGTACCGGCCTCTGTAGTTACCACGATCCTGACGGCCGGCGAAGGTTCGGAAGACGAGAAGCTGGCGTTTCAGAAACACGCAAAAATAGGGTCCCAAATTCTGAGAAACACTCCTGGCTTGGATTCCGTTGCCACTATGATCGAACGTCAGTTTGATATTAAACCCGATTTCATCTCGGATCAACCATTGAAGGAAATCAATCCGGTAATCATGGGATCGCAGTTACTACGATTGGCGAATACTCTCGACTCTCATCTGCTCGCGGGAAAAACCTACTCGGATGCAATCAACCGGATGTCTTTCGGCGACCAGAAAAACGATCCGGTGCTCATCGAAGCTCTGAAGACCGCAACGAAGCGCGAAGCAACCATACAACGACGGACTATCTTTCTGAACAGCATGCGAACTGGCATGTTGGCCCAGGACGATTTCCTGACTCACTCAGGGCTTCTCATTGTGGCAAAGGGAGCCACCATTTCCAACAAAACTCTGTTAGAGTTGCAGCACAACTTCGAAACAGGAAACATCGATTTAGCTGCAAGCTTCCGGTGAAAACAACTGGCGCCGCACGAATTTCCAACTCAGCGCCTACCCCCGCGTCACAATAAAGAACACATGAGGGTTGGACTGCTGGGTACCGGAGCGATTGCCAACAAGCACGCCCAGGCGTACCGTAATCTCGGTTTCGAACTGGCGGCTTGTTCGAACAAGAGCGAGGCGCGCGGCCGCGAGTTCGCTGCCCGGTGGAACTGTGAGTTTGTGGGCGATTACGAAGCGCTGTGCCATTCTCCGGCGCTCGACTACGTCGATGTCTGCACGTTTCCCGACTTCCATTTGCCGCCGGTTCTTGCCTGCGCGGAAATCGGGCGCCATATCCTTCTCCAAAAACCGATGGCCACGAATCTTGACGATGCACAGTGCATTCTGGAGGCTGCCCACAAGGCTGGCATCGTCCTCGGAGTAGTCAGTCAGAAACGTTTTGACGATCCGATCATTTTTCTGAAGCGAGCTCTCGCGGCAGGAAGGCTTGGCAAACTGATTGAGGCGGACGCGTACGTCAAGTGGTTTCGGAGCGACGAATACTATTCGCGGCCGATCAAAGGTAGCTGGGAAGTAGAAGGCGGCGGCGCCCTGATGAACCAGGCCATTCATCAGGTGGATTTGCTGTTGTATCTGGCAGGCCCGCTCGAGCGCGTACAGGCAATGTGGCAGATTGGAGCACGCCACCGCATCGAGGCCGAAGATGTCGTCAACGCACTGCTCGGGTTTCGTTCAGGCATCACCGGAGTCATCCAGGCTTCGACGGCATTCTGGCCGGGCTACACTGAGCGCATCGAGATACACGGCACGAAAGGGAGCGCCATTGTGTCCGGGGACCGGCTGACATCATGGGACGCGTTGAACGATGAGGAAGCAAACGCGGCCGATCCAGCCCCGGTAGAGCAGGATGCTGCATCCGGCTCGTCCGATCCGATGGCTATCCGCCTCACGTCGTTTGAGCGGCAGTTCACGGACTTCGCTGCTGCGATTCGTTCCGGGAGGAAACCGCTGACTGATGGAGAAGCTGGGTATCGTGCGCTCGAGGCGGTGCTCGCCGTGTACACCGCCTGCCGGGAAAGCCGGTTCGTACAATTAACCTCTTAAGCGGAAAACTCCATTTATGGCTCAATCGGAATGAGACGTCGCTTGTGTGTGCCGGCATCCAGTGCCAACTTGGGGCCCGGCTTCGATGCGCTTGGCCTGGCGCTGGACCTTCATCTCACGTGCGTCTTCGAAAGAGCAGAGACGCTGAGCATCCGCGCATGCGGTCTCGACGCAGAGCAGATTCCTGAGGATGAATCGAACCTCATTTGGCAGACAGCTCTCCAGGTGGCAGATTCCGTGGACCACGAACTGCCTTCTATCGCTCTGGAAGTCGGGAACGGCATTCCTATTGGGAAGGGATTGGGTTCGAGCGCCGCGGCTCTGACCGCCGGTGTTGTCATTGCGAGTGAACTCGCTGAACTTCGCTGGACGCGCCATCAGATTCTGAAAGCGGCAGCGCGGATTGAAGGCCATCCCGATAATGTTTCGGCCTGCGTACTCGGCGCAGTCGTCGCCTCCTCGATGGAGCCGGATGGCGATGTTCACGCCGTAAGGATTGAATTGCCCGCGAATTACGGCGTGGCGGCGATCGTTCCGGATTTCGTGCTGTCTACAACTAAAGCTCGTTCCGTTCTGCCTCAGACGTATTCAAGGCGCGACGCGGTGTTCAATATTCAACATTCGGCGCTGCTGATTGCGGCTTTATGTACCGGCAGCACGGAGTCGTTCTCGGCTGCACTGCAGGATCGGATGCACCAACCCTTCCGCGCACCTTTGATTCCAGGTTTTCAAGAGATGCTCGACCTCAGGGCGCCGGGCCTGCTC
>JAFARV010000290.1 GCA_019245255.1 Acidobacteriaceae bacterium
GGCGCCGGAAATTCCCGCGGCCATTAGAGCGCTGGTGATGTCATCCATGCCGGCAGTCGTCGGAGACTGCACCATAAGGTTGAAAGTAACCTTGTCGGGCGAAGCGGTGCTGGGCCGCGAACTCGTAATAGTGATGAGCTTCGGCTCCGGTAACGGCAGCATCGTTTGGAAAGCAAACCGAGCCGTAATCGCGCAAGGAGAACTGGCGGCTGTTATGCCGGTCAGAAATCCGATATTCAACCCCGCCCCGGCGGCAACCTGCTGCGCCTGGCTGCGGGCTTGATTCATCAGCTTTCCGTAATCACAGTTCGCGGTTTGCTGTCCCGAGTATTGCGTCCCCGCGAGCGCAAACGAAAGCGAGAGGCCGCTGTTATTTTGGGAGATCGAAGTCTGCAAAGCGGCAAGCGCGGTGTTAGTCGCTTGCAGCTTGGAAAAAGGCACAGGCAACTGGAAAGTCCACTGTAACGCCGGGGCCGTGAAGGGAGTCGATGAAGGTGCAAATCCGACACTTACCAGGTTGGCCGAGGAGATGCCCAAGGGGGAAAGCGCGCCGACAATAGCGTCAAGAGCTTTGTCATTCCCGGCATCAACGCTAAGCGAGATCAGCGCCTCATCCGGTTGCAGTGTGGTCTCTTGGTTTGCAGTAACCGTGACGCTTTCGTCGGCGCTCTGAGCAAGCACTAACCCCGGAAACACGATCAGGCGCAATAGCGAGGTGGCGCGCGGCATGAAATTAACTCAGAGCAACTGGAACCGCGCGGTAAGAGTGCAAGAAGGTGTACTGATCGATATCGGAGCCGGAAATATCAGACCGGTAGTGAAAACTCCGGAAATAAAGGAGAATGACTCGCCATACGCCGGTGAATAGGACCCTCCAGCGTTCGCCATGTTCAGGCTGATCACCGGCCCCGCAGTCACCCCCGCCGCCGCGGCTACCTTCTGCGCTTGCGCCTTGGCATCCGCGATCAATCCGGCCTCGGGGCACGCCGGCGTTTGCGAAATGGAGACGCCGCCAGCCTGGAAAGCCAGCCCTAGGCCCGAATTCTGGCCTCCGAAATTCTTCGCCGCCGCCGAAAGTTGCGAAAGGGTGGTTTTCAGGTTCGTAAACGCGATTGTTTCCGCGAATGTCCAACGCAGCGTTGCCTGCTGTGTCCCACTCGGCTGCGTAACGGAGTACGTATTCACTCCGTCGAAGGTGAACCCCGTGATTCCGGCCGTGCTTAACGCGCCGGTGATGGTGTCCAGAGTAGCGGAGACCCCCGACGTAACAGAAATGTTCACCGTGGTCTGATCCGGAGTGGCTGGGTTGGGCCGCGTCGCGACAATACTGATACTGTTTGTCCCCGATTGCGTGGACCCCAACGCAAAGCGCGCCTGGAGCGAGCATTGCGAAGTGTAACTACTGAGGCCGATAACCGCGCCCGGGGTAACTGAAGCAGCGCTCGCAATCTGCTGCGCGTTCGTGCGCGCCTGGGTTACCAAGCTTGCCAGATCACACACCGACGATTGAACGGAACTCTGTGTTCCGGCAATAGAAAAGCTGAGTGACAGCCCGGCCGTAGTGTTTCCAATCGAGCTCTGTAAACCGGCCAGAGCCGCCGTAGTATCCTTTATCTTCGAAAACGGCACAACTAGCTGGAAGCTCCACTGTTCCGGCGGTGGCGGGGAACATTGCTGAGGTCCCAGAGCCACGCAGGTGAGTGGACTGTTTCCAGCAACCAGATTCACCAAATCCGCCCCCGTGATCCCCACGCTCGAGACCGCATTCACGATGGTGTCCAGCGTCTGGTCCAAACCCGAGCCCACTACTACCGAAAACACCACTTCGTCCGGCTGGGCCGTGGCGTTCTGAGATGCCGTAACTGTGATTGAATTGTCGTTGATTTGTGCCAGGAGCGGCATCGAGACCAAAAAAAGACAGGTCCACACGCGCTTGGGGGGCAGCAGCATCAAACCGATTCTAACGCACAGCCTCCACGGTGTCCGTCCCGAACAGTAATGGATAGAAGTACTACGCCCCTTTCCCCGCCCGCTTTTTGTGGTATCCCAGAGGGTATGCCTTTTACTCGAAGAGAATTCGCCGGCGTACTGCTTGCCGCCGGCGCAAAGCCGCTTCGGCTCTTCGGCGCTACGAGCCTCGATGACACACTC
>JAFARV010000294.1 GCA_019245255.1 Acidobacteriaceae bacterium
GTAACAACTCAGGGCCCCATTGAAGCTTCGTCGTCACGTTAAAGCTTCGGAAATGATTTGCGATTTCCCTCGAGCTACTGGTGAACGAGGTCTACATCGAGAGCGAGTAACGGATTGTGAGAGAGGGCTGTTGGTGCCCCCTCCTGATTTGGGAGAATCCCCGGTAAACCCGGTGACGACGTCCCGCCGAAGACGGAGAAGAGCATCCTGCGGCACGCAGGGCTGAAGGAGGACTGATGGACTACTTGGTTGTGATCGAGAAAACGAAGGATATGGGAAATTACGGCGCCTATGTCCCGGATGTTCTGGGCTGTGTGAGCACGGGACAGACCGTCGAAGAGACCGAGCGCAACATTCGCGAGGCGCTGGAGTTCCACTTCGAGGGCATGGCGGAGGATGGCGAACGCATCCCCGAGCCATCGCACAGAATCGCGCTCGATGAAGAGGACTTCGCGCCCGGGTTCCGAAGTTCACGTGGCACTGGT
This sequence comes from Acidobacteriaceae bacterium, assembly GCA_019245255.1. Lineage (GTDB taxonomy): Bacteria > Acidobacteriota > Terriglobia > Bryobacterales > Bryobacteraceae > Bog-105. The sequence goes on from JAFARV010000294.1 coordinate 486, forward strand.
CAGCGTGAGCGTTCCGTCCGTCGTAGCGGCCTGATAAGTTTCCTCGCGTCTAACGTTGTAACTCCTTGAGTGCGAAGAAAAATGAGCGCCCGTTCAGGAGAGATCCCGCGCGTGCGTTTCTTTTGCAGCCTGGTACTTTCCCGAAGTGGACGTTGAGGTCGCAGTGGTGCACGCGATTTCCGTGAGTACTACTCAGGGTCCGCTTGAAGGGCCACGGCACCAACCCACTCGATGTCGGCTTCGGCTTCATTTCCCTGAGTAACAACTCAGGCTCCATTGAAGCATTCCGGGTCTCCGGTTGCACTTGAGCCGCTTTCGCGATTTCCGGGACTAACTGGTCTCGGCCCCATTGAGGGGTCGATCGCGGGCGATGGCCGCCAACCTGGTTTGCTTTTCCGCGACTCATTGATCGCAGCTTCAGGCAATTTTTCAGCCTTCATCTGTCAGCCGATGCTTTTTACCGCGACGAATCCTGTCGTTCGGCATGTTTGGCATCGCGGGCGCTTCGGTTGCGGAGTCGCTTCCGTGAGAGGGGTGACGGTGGGTTTCGTTTACCCATGGGCTTCAGGCCGCTTTCTTCGATTGCGATGTATTTACGATGTACATACGTCGAACGTACAATGGTGTTGCGGCTAGCGAGATCAAATTTGATTGGGACGAAGGGAACCTGAGGCATATCGCAGGCCACAACGTGACCCGAGCTGAAGCCGAAGAAGTGATCCTGAACGAACCGATCGAGATCAATTACGAAGTCATCGACGGCGAAGAACGTTACGTGGATGTCGGTCCGACGAACATCGGGCGCTTCTTAACTATCGTTTCGACGGAACGCAACGGCCGGATCCGGGTGATCACGGCCTTCGATTCCGATCGAGATGACGAATCAGCCTATTGGGCGGTGAAAGGAGCTTAGATAACGTGGCAACCAAACGAACAATTCCGAAGTTTACGAGCGAGGCCGAAGAGGCCGAGTACTGGGACAACAACCGCCCGAAGATTTCACGCGATTTACGTGAAGCGGCGAGCACGGGCGAGGCGAAAGTTCTTACCAGAGATCGGCTGGGCGCGCGGCCCCAAAGCAAGACTCGGCCGATAACCATACGTCTAGCTGAGTCGGACATCGAGCTTGCACAAAGACAGGCGGAACGAAAGGGGTTGCCTTACCAGACGTACATCCGATCACTGCTCCATGAGTCGTTACATGAGCACGAACGCGGGACGTAACTCCCCAACGAATCACAAATGCTGTTCCGCGACGACTGTCGCGGCGCCATTGGAGGGAACCGAGGGGTTCTCACTCACTCCGTTCGAAGCGCTTGAACCACGTCGATTCGGGCCGCCCGGGCGGCGGGTATGGCAGACGCTATCACGGCTGCAAGCAGCAGAACGAGGGCCGCACTCGCTACCGGCAGGATGCCGGGCGTTTTGAGGTCGGCCAGCAACGCACCTGCCACATGCGCCAGGGCGAACCCGCAGACCAAGCCAACAGCGAGGCCGCCCATCGCGATGCCCGCACCTTCCGTAATCACACGCATCAGCAAACTCCGGGGCTGGGAACCGACGGCCAGCCGTATGCCGAATTCGCGTGTGCGTCCGCTCACCGAGAAAGCCAGAACGCCCGCTACGCCGACCACTGCAATCAGCAATGCCACAGCGGCAAAAGCGCCGAACACAATGACATTCAGCCGGTTGGGTGAGAGCACCTCAGCTCGCACGTCTTCAAGAGTCGCTGCGTGCTCGACAGGCTGGTCCGCGGACATGGCCCGCATGATTCGCGTAATTGGCGGGACCAGGGCATAAGGATCCGAACGCACGTGAACGAACAAGCGCCCTTGTAACAGCTCGGGCTCCTGGCCGGCGGGACGGTATACGGTCATTGTGGGGGTAGGCACGATATCGGCATCATCGATGTCCGGCACCACGCCGACAATGCGAAGCGGCTTGGCAGTAATCCAAGGGAGGACCTGAAGGATGGGATCGGTCCACATCACATGGTGGTTCAGAGCATCCCGATTGGGAAACATCCGCCGCGCCACGCTTTCGCTTATGATCGCGACGCTTTCGCGCTCTTTCCGATCGCCATCATCGAAATCGCGGCCTTCGCTGAGGGGCACACCCAGCGTCGCGAAGAATCCCGGTGTGATGACCCGAAACTGGGCGTGCGGCGACTCCTCGTTGCGTGCCGGCACGTGCCCGTCGACAGAGAATTCCAACCCGATGGTGCTCGAGAGATCGCGCCAGGGAACGAGCATGCCGACCGCGACATTTTGGACTCCGGGGAGTTGACGAATTCGCCGCGTTGCTTCGCGATAATAATCGACTACCTGAGTGGGCGTTTTCCCCAAGTGGAGTACTGGCACGTCCACTGCGAGCACGTGGCGCGTCTCGAGACGGGTCTGCGCGGCTTCGAGTGAAAGGAGCGTCTTGATGCTGGCGCCCGCGGAGGCTATCAGCACAAAAGAGGCGGCGATCTGAACGGTTGCGAAAATTCTCAATTTGCGGTTTGCGGTACTGGTGACGCGAGCACCTGCAGAGGCCAAGCCAAATCCCTGGGCGCCTCCCGATGACGGCAGGCGAGGAACGAAGGCCAGCAGCACCGCGGCCAGGATTGCAAGTATCGCCCCCACCCAGAGGATGGTGGAGTCGATCGAAAGGTCGAGAGCCCGGATGGAGAATCGGGACATATAACGCGCAAGTACGGCCAGCATCGGGCCCGCAATCAGCATTGCGATCGCTGCGCCGCCCACGCAAAGCAGCAGGCTCTCCGCCAAAAGGGTGCGACGCAGAGCGGCGGCGCTCGCGCCCAGCGCGGCGCGGATACCGAGTTCAGCTTCGCGGCGCACAGTCCGGGCCAGAACCAGGTTGGCGACGTTCGAGCAGGCTATCACGAAGACAAGTATCGAGGTTGCCATTAGCACGAGCAGTATGGTCCGCGCTCCGGACGTTAGCTCGTCGCGAAATCTGGTCGCACTGATTCGATAATCCGCTTTTGCGGGATAGGCTTCGGGGTAGTTCCGTTTCATCCGGGCGTATATGGAACGCAGCTCCGTGCGTGCGGATTGCAGATCCGCACCGGGCGCGAGCCTTGCGAACAACTCCGTCATGCGGTGTATCCGGTTTGTGAGCATGGTTGCGGACAGATGATGAGAGCTGGTGACAACGTTGCCGATGATTTCCGTATCCTGAGGATACGGGACGCAGGGCTCGAGGACGCCCACGACGGTGGCACTACGGGAATCAATGAAGGAATCGAGCCGGACGGTTTTGCCGATTACGCCGGGATCGCCTTTGAGGGTTGTCGACCAAAAACGATACGTCAACACTACGGCTCCAGCGGCGTTCGGACCATCATCGCGCGCATCGAGGAGCCGGCCGAGCACGGGGCGCAGGCCCATCACCTGGAAATAGGATCCACCGACCACGCCTGCGTTCACCGAGCGAGGTTCTCCAAGCCCAACCATGGTGAAGGCAATCACGGAAAAGTCACCAAACGCGCTCAGCGTTTTTGCCCGTGAGCGTATATCCTCGATCTCCGGTATGGAGAAGGCCGTGTTGTTGTTGTCGATGCCTGGGGCGCTCTGGCGAATGTAGATGAGCCGGTCTTCGTCACGATTGACAAGTGGGCGCAGCAGCACACCACGGACCAGGCTGAATATTACGGCGTTGGCCCCGATTCCGAGCGCCAGAGTCAGGATGACCGCGGCAGTGACGCCTTTTGCGCGTGCGAGTGAACGGGCGCCGGTTTTTAGCTCGCGTGCGAACGACATGACATGCTCGAACATTCGCGTAACCCCTTGGGCCGATTTCTGCAAATTGATCACCCCGGCCAGCGTACTACAAACAAAGGACATTCCGTTTTGCAAGGGGCCGCCAGACTGTTCACTTCCGGAATTGCTGCGTCCGGAATGGGACAAGGCATTCGCCGAACGGGGGCCCCGGACCACGTGTGACTACCTTTGCCAGGCTTCGCGACCTCAATGATTACGTTCGCGCGGATGCTTCTACCAGGTGCATGCCGGACTGGATCTGGCGAAGGTCATCGAGCCAGGCATCGAGCAGGCGGCTCTCCTCGGGGCCGACATACGATTCGCGCACCAGGACTTCATAACACAGGCGGATGTTGTCCGGGATGTGCTCAAGACCGGGGCGGATCGAGAGCGGGGCAAGCTTGTCGGCGATTGCGCTGTTGTTCAAGTAACCGGGCACTTCGTCCTTGAAATCGCGCATCAGATTGTGGTCGTTGCGCTCCTGCCAAACGGTGGGGGCCTCGAAGATCAAATGCCATCCGTTCTCCCAACCAATGCGCTGTGCGACAAGACTGCGCCAGATATCGGTCATGCGGAACGTGCAATAGGCAGGCAAGTACAGCAAAGGAAATGCGTCGGGCCACCAAGTCGTGTTCTGGCTGTTGAAGGGGCTCCATACGCCGGGCGCGAGAGCGATCTCGGGCGCTCGCTGGAACTTGACTGGCAGGGGCAGAATCAGGCGGTAAATGGCATCGACGTCCGGGTTCTCATCTGCCAATCCCTGCTGGATGGGCGCATCGACGAGTCGAGCGGTGAGCGTTTCGCGTGCAGGCGGCTTTGCTTGCACCATATCAAGGGGCAGACCGCGCGGCCAGATGTTCACGTCGCTGAAGTAGGCGTAGACGTTCACCCATCCCGGCGTCTCTACCACCTGCGCGCTGCGATGCCTATGCCGGGGAGCCCAGAACTCAGGCAGCGGGAAATTGTCGTCGTCGGTTTCGACAATAACGCCGGCACCATTCTGGATCGACAGAAGATAACCGATGTTCTTGCGCGCATAGTGGCGCTTCGGGCATAATTCGGCGAAGCGGAATCCGGTCTGAACCTGCCGTGTAAGGCTGTAGAACTCGCAGCCGGGAAGCGAGAAATCGGCGGGGCTGGGGACGTCGCCTATAACGTAGAAATCAAAATTTCTTTCGATGCAGCCCTGAGCAATGCTTTTTAGCACCGCATTGGGCGCAGATATGGAAGTAATTACAACGCTGGTTTTGTTATGCATTCGGTAGCTGAAGGTCTATCGAGTTGACGAGTAAGTCTCAGCTTGAATAGACGCCACAACTGCTGGAATGCTTCATTTACCGGGCCGGAGGAAAGCCCGGGACTTGCCATTTCATAGGTGATGGGGATCTCGACCCATTTGAGATGGCGGCAGTGTATCTTGATCTCCGTTTGGAAGAAATGCGCACGCGAATGGATGCCTTTGGCGAGAACCAGCTGCAACGTTTCGCGCGTAAACATTTCAAAGCCGCTGGTCATGTCATAGAGCTTGGTCCCGATGAGGAGATTCGTCAACAGCGTACCGCCGTAGCTGACGACTCGGCGTTTGACGGAGCTGTTCTCTATGGCTCCTCCTTTCATGAAGCGGCTGCCAAACGCACAATCGCAGCCGTCGAGCATTGGCTGGAAGAAGCGCGGAATCTCCGAAGGCTTATGGCTGAAGCCGGCGTCGATCTCAAGTATCCAGTCCGCACCTGATGCCAGGCACTCCTGGTATCCACGAAGGTAGGCGTCTACCACGCAGCGGTTTTCGGGCGCCCAGATCACACGCAAGCGCGGCTCGGTGGAACTGTAAGCTTCCAGAAGTTCACGACTGTTGTCCCTGGTTGCACGGTCGAGAATCGCAAAGAACGTTGTTTTGCCGACAGGCTCACAGTATTTGAGCACTTCGGCTACAAACCGCACCGCCTCGCTTCCTTCGTTTGCCATCGGGCATACGATGGCGAGGTGGACTTGGGACAGGGATCGCACCGGGTGCACCTCAGTCATATGTCCTGAGACGCCCCTTTCGAGGCGGTTGTGTCGGGGAACATTCGCTTCACCTTGGATCCGACGACATGGGTACATGTACCAGCAAGCTGTCCCACACGAGGGCAGCGCGTCAACTCAAGCCTTTTTCTGCTCAACAACTTCGCCGGGCGCTTGAACAGCAGGTTCTACAAGGTGCCTCACGTCTTCGAGTTCCTTCTTAAGACGAGCGCTCCGCCGAGCCAGGCTGATGACGTAGAGAAGTACGATCAGCCATGCGGCCAGGAAGCCGTAAAACATGTATGTGAAATTCCGAGCGTCCATGTTTGTCCCTCACATCGCGTTTGCGAATCGCCGAAGTGAATCGATCTCGCGAGACATCGCCTCCTGGCGCGTACGAACCAGCACCAGCGAGATCGCGATCATTAAGATGGCAAGAAGGTTGAGATAGAAAATCCTTTCCATGTTGGGGTCCATGGTGCCGCCACCCGTTCGAATACTGAGCACAGGGCCCGGATGATTATTTCTGAACCATTCAATCGACTTCCAGACAATCACAACGTCGACGCAACCGAAGATGCAGAGGGCGGAGGAAAGGCGGGCGCGTTGTGTGGGCTCTTCGATGGCGCGACGCATCATGAGGTAGGCGGCGAAAATGAGCACGCATACCAGCGCGGAGGTCAGCCTGTAATCCCAGGTCCACCAGATTCCCCAGATGATGCGCGCCCAGATGCTGCCCGTGACGATGTTCACACACGAGAATACGAGTGATACTTCGACGATCGACGCCGCGAGCGAATCCCATTTGAGTTTGTTCGAACTCAGGTACAGAACACTAAAAACGAGGGCGATGAAGTAGCCGATCATGCCGACGATTGCGGACGGTGCATGGAAGAAAAGAATACGGTAGATTGCGCCCTGCATGGCTTCGTCGGGAAGAGTCAGAAACATCGCATGCAGGTTATAGCCGAGCAGAGCAGCCGCGCCCAGGGCGAAGCCGATGGCAGTTTTTTCACGCATAGCTGAACCTATATGGTAGCGTTCTTAGGCGACCAGGATGGTATCGGCAAGCGCCAGGGCGAGGGCGGTAAAGACCACGTCAAATACAATCAGCACCCGGCCCCAGAGCAGGTCCGAGTCAGTGAGCGGTTTTCCGGCAAGGACCGCATCCGTGAGCTCGATTGCGCCGATCAGCAGAGGAATGATCAGCGGGTAGACGATGACGGGCAGCATGAGCTCACGCAGGCGCAGGTTGACGGTGAGAGCCCCGAAGACGGCGCCCACGATGGCAATGCCCCAGGTCGCGAGTGTGAAGACAACCGCCAAGCGTCCGGCCTGGCTGAGCCAGGTGACATTGTAGAAGATGCCGAAGACGCAGATGCCGAGCAGTTCGACCACGACCAGCATCACCAGGTTCGCGGCGGCTTTTCCGAGCAGCAGACTGGCGGGCGAGAGCGAAGAGGCGAGCAGAGCGTCGAGACATTCGTTTGGCAGTTCGCGAGCAAAACCACGATTGAAGACCAGTGCTCCTGCAAACGCGAACACCAGCCAAAGTAGTCCGCCGGAGAATTCGCGCAGCATGTCGGAGGTGGGGTCGAAGGCAAAGCTGAACAGCAGCAGGATTGAGACAGCAAATGCGGCTGCCGCATTCAGAGACTCCTTCGTGCGCAGCTCAAGCGCAAGGTCTTTGCGGGCTACTGAAAGCGCCTGGCGGACAGTTCTCACGCCGCGCCCAGCTCGGTATGCAAACGAT
>JAFARV010000336.1 GCA_019245255.1 Acidobacteriaceae bacterium
GCTGTGTTGGTCGATTCTAGAGTGCGGGCACAGGCATGTCAACTATCCTGCATAGGATGTCCTGCATAGGACAGCTACTAGTTCCGCCTTACCGTCCCGAGTGTGTCTGTAACCTGTCCTTAATAACTAATGGCGCCGTCAGAGCCGCTTGAAGAAGCTCCATTTGAGAACACGAGGAGCAGTTTCCGTTTCAATGGCATTCACTACGTCTCCTGGTGGCACGACGAGTATGCGAATTCCGGAGCTGCGGACGAGTCGATGAATGCGCTTGCCGCGACGCATGCGAACTGGGCGGGCATTCTGGTTACCTGGTATCAGGCAGACATTGCCGCGACGGTTATTTATCCCGATGCGCAGAAGACGCCCACGGACGAAGCGGTGACGTATGCGATAAGACAGTTGCAGAGTCGCGGCCTGAAAATCCTGTTGAAGCTGCACGTCGATGGCGCGGACGGATCGTGGCGTGGCCAGTTTAACCCACCGGATGCGGACGCCTGGTTTCAGAGCTACAGCGATTTCATTCTGTACTATGCTCGACTGGCGCAGTCGCTGGGCGTGGAAGGAATCGTGATTGGAACTGAGTACGTAATGCTAAGCGGGGCTCAGAACCAGGCGCACTGGCAGGCGCTCATCGGCGATATACGAAGCGCATTCTCCGGCATTCTGACTTACGCTGCGAACGCGACGCACACCGGCGACGAGTTTACTCAGGTATCGTTCTGGGACAAACTCGATCTGATCGGCATCGATGGATATTTTCCACTTACTAAGTTCGGCGATCCGTCGGTTGCGCAGTTAGCCGCAGCTTGGAGCAGGAATCTGAATGGCAGCAACCTTGTCGAGGTGATTCAGAACTTGTCGAGTGCGTTTAACAAACCTGTCATTTTCACTGAGATCGGATACAGAAGCATCACCGGAACGAACACGCGGCCGTGGGATGCTGCGCTCACTGGCGTGTACGATCCCGCAGCGCAGGCGAACTGCTACCAGGCGTTCTTTGAGGTGTGGAGCAACTTCTCGGCGTGGATGCAGGGGGCGTTCTGGTGGGATTGGCCGGTCGCGGGCCCGTTATCGATGGATACAGGTTACAGCCCGCGTGGCAAGCCTGCCGGGGAGGTCGTGACGAACTGGTATGGGACTTGATGTTGTATTTGCGTTGGTCAACGCAGACAATGGCGCTGCAATCATTCAGTACGCTCTTTCAAAATTCGTGTCACGTCGCGTTTGCCTCGTACGAGGGGACTTTCAGGGGTAGCGAAACATCACGGAGACAGGAACAGGTCTCCCGTTGTGAGGCATCATAAGAATTCGCCCGTGGTAAAGGATTGACGCCGCAATCTGCTGGAACCATACGGTCTTTGCTGGGAGCATTTGCGCTCCAAATAAGGCAACGGCCCGCTGGTGCAACAGCGGGCCGTTAATTCAAGCCACGGAGCGGAAAGGAGGCTCCTATGAGCTTCTGGGTGATCCTCGTCGTTCTCGTCTTCTTGGTGAGACGACGGAGAACCAAGGTTGAGTTCCACACCAAAGTAGAACTTTAGCCGAGGTTCGCGGAGCGGGTGGTTCCGGCCACCCGCTCCTACGATCACCACTCTATCAGAAACGAGATGCACCTAACTACGGATTTTCGTTGTAAGGTTGACGCGGGAATGAACAAGAAAGAGTATACGAGAACCAAACCGCCCACGGAGGCGATCACGCCCGAGTTGGCGCGCACCCTCGCTGCCCGCCGCTAGGCCAGTCCGACGCCCACTAATCGTCGCGCTCCTATGCGGGCCGGCGCTCGGAATAATCTGAGCTTGCGAATCCTGCTCGAATGCCACGAACAGCTTAAGAACCTGATATCGCGCCTCGAGGCAACGACGTTTCTCACCGATAAGCCCTATGGCTCGAAAACAAGAATCGGGTTCTGAACATACGGACGGATTGTCCGATATGAAATTAGCAGAAAGAGCGTGCTTGCATGCATCGATGCGGCCATCCGGACCGGCTAGGGGCAATTACCGCGAAGCCCTGGAGAAGATATTTGAGGCAAAGAGATTCAGCAACCTACACCAGGGCGGCCGAGGCCCGAACGGAATGCGTGTTGGAGGCAAGAGGTAATCAGTGAACAATGTCGTGATCGGCATCGGCGATTGTCAAGTTTCGAAAGACGCCGATAGCGTGCTTGTTACGTACGCCCTCGGATCCTGCATTGCGGTGATCATTCACGATCCGGTAGCGAGCGTTGGCGGAATGCTGCATTTCATGTTGCCCGAATCGAGCCTGGATCCGGTAAAAGCGGAGAAAAATCCACTCATGTTCGCCGACACCGGCATCCCGATCTTGTTCCGCAGCGCATACCAGCTTGGCGCGGACAAAAAACGGCTGGCGGTAACGGTCGCCGGAGGGGCCCAAATGATGGATACCCAGGGCACCTTCAATATCGGCAAGCGGAACTGTCTGGCAATGCGAAAAATTCTTTGGAAAGCCGGGGTTTTGGTTCAGGCCGAATACCTGGGCGGGATGGTTTCGCGAACGGTACGGTTGGAAGTCAGCTCGGGGAAAGTGATGCTTCGAGAGGCTGGGCAGCCGGAGCAGGAACTGCCACGCGTGGCTCCTGGAATGAGGAAGGCAATCTAATGGCATTTACGGTTTTAATTGTTGACGATTCACCCGCCATGCGTTCGTTTGTGAAGCGAGTGCTGGAGTTGTCGGGCTTCGACATGGGCGTCTGCCACGAAGCTGGCAATGGACAAGAAGCTCTTGACCTGCTGTCGAAGGAGTGGGTTGACGTCGTTCTCACCGACATCAACATGCCCGTAATGAACGGCCAGGAGTTTGTGCAGAATCTTGCTGCCGACGAATCGTTGCATGCGATTCCGGTCATCGTCGTATCGACAGACCGCACTGAGGACCGGGTTCGGCAGATGATCGCGCTCGGCGCAAAGGGTTATGTAAAGAAGCCCTTCCAGCCGGAAGAACTTCGGGAAGAGCTCGAAAAGGTTTTGGGAGTCGCGTATGCAGGGAACTGATTTGCAACGGATCTTTCTCGAATCGGCGAGCGAAGTCCTCGAAACGATGTTCTTCACAGGCGTGGCAGAGGAGAACTCTGAAGAGGCGTCCGGAACACTCCTATGCGCAGAACTGAGTTTCCGCGGCCGGCCATCGGGCAGATTCGGGGTTCGTACACCGCTTGCAACCGGACGTATGATCGCGGCAAGTTTCCTGGGGCTAGATGAGTCGGAAGTTTCCGATGCGCAGGCGGGTGAGGTGACTTGCGAGCTCACGAACATGTTCTGCGGGTCGGTTTTAAGCCGCATCGAAGCCGGTGCGCGGTTCGAACTCATGCATCCGGAAGTGGATCCGGCGAACACCGATTGGCGGCAGTACCCGGATTCGATCGGCTACACATTTGGTCTTGAAGAAGGAACGATGACGTTATGGATGGCGCTGGAAAAAGCTCCGGCGCTTGTCGCCTGAGTTCCGCTAATAGCGCAAAGGGCGCGGTCGACTCCTCAGAACAAACTGAGTCGAATTTGTTCGCGCGAATCGCCACCAAGTTTCATGAGCGCCTGCGCCTCTACTAAAAGTACGGGCGGAAGGCTAGAGAGTGTTTTTAAGGAGAGCACGTGCAGTCAAGCGTAATCGCAGCTAATGAACGCGTCACCGCCGCTCAGGCGGACGCACGGTCGGGTAAGTACCTGGTCTTTGAATTAAACGGGGAAGAGTGTTGCATCCAGGTCTTGAAAGTCCGCGAGATTATGGGCGTTCAGGACATCACTGCGGTTCCTCAGACTCCCGTGTATGTCCGCGGCGTCATCAATCTGCGCGGCAAGGTGATTCCCGTCGTCGATTTGCGCCTGAAGTTCGGACTGCCCGAGGTGGAATACACGCAGCGTACTTGCATCATCGTCGTGCAGGTTGAGAAGAACGCTACCAAAATGCTGATGGGCATTGTGGTCGACAGCGTTGCGGAGGTGCTGAACATTATGGCGTCCGATGTGGAAGACACACCGAACTTCGGCCAGGGAGTCACGACTCCATACCTGCTCGGAATGGCGAAGGTAAAAGGCAAGGTGAAGTTGCTGCTCGACATCGACGAAGTGATGACCAGTCAGGAGTTGCACGGTCTCGACGGCATGAGAAAGTCCGAGCCGGCACCCGTTCACGCATAAGCCACTCCGGGGAAAGTAAACACAAAACATATGAATGTCAAAAAGAAAATTCTGGTCGGGACTGCCGTAAAGACGGCCGTTGTGATCGCCGTCGGCGTTACGGGCATGTTCATCAGCGGTGGCACACTTCTTTGCATCGCCGTGATCGCGGCTGCCGCTTGCTTCGGTCTGGGATATTTCGTCAGCCGCAGTATTACAAAGGGGCTGGGCGATCTGGTGCAGGAAATCGCACACGGCGCCAATCAGGTATCGTCGGCGGCAACACAGGTTTCGAGCGCCAGCCAATCGCTTGCGGAAGGGACATCGCAGCAGGCCGCATCGCTTGAAGAAACATCCGCTTCTACGGAAGAGATCAACTCCATGGCGCGCCGCAACAGCGAGAACTCACATTCGGCAGCCGAATTGGTAAAGCAGTCGGATGCGCGCTTTGCAGATACTAATCGCTCGTTGCAGGAAATGGTCCTTGCGATGGGAGAGATCAACAGCTCGAGCGACAAAATTTCCAAAATCATCAAGGTCATCGATGAGATCGCATTCCAGACCAATATTCTGGCGTTGAACGCGGCTGTCGAAGCAGCGCGCGCCGGAGAAGCCGGTATGGGATTTGCCGTGGTTGCCGATGAGGTTCGTAATCTCGCACAACGTTGCGCCCAGGCGGCAAGAGACACAGCGGTTCTGATTGAAGAATCGATTACCAAATCCAACGACGGCAAGCTCAAGGTCGACCACGTGGCGAAGGCGATTAACGCTATCACCGAGCAATCGACGCAGATTAAGACCCTGGTCGATGAGGTGAACCTCGGAAGTCAGGAACAGTCGCGCGGCATTGAGCAGATTGGCAAAGCCATCGTTCAGATGGAGCAGGTCACGCAGAAGGCGGCCGCGAGCGCTGAAGAGAGCGCGTCGGCAGCTGAGGAGCTGAATGCCCAGGCCTCTACGATGAAAGACATCGTGACGCGGCTTAATGCGATGGTGGGCGTCATCGGAGCAACGTTGCATGCGCGAACAGCCGTTCGCGCGAATGCCCCGGTCCGTCAGCGGGTGCGCATGGAAGGGAATTTATCCGCCTTGTCCACAGCCGTGAGCCACAAATCCACAAAGAATGAGCCCGTACCCGTCGCGGCCGGCGTTGCCAAGGACGCGTTCCCGATGGACGAGGACTTCAAGGAGTTTTGATCTGGCTCCCGGTGCGGTGGCACAAGCAATAGAGGGGAACAGGCGTTCTTATGTCTAACATGGCCGATCAAACGGCCGCGGCACAGAATCTACGGCTGCAAGTCGACGAATTAGCGACAGCATTGCTGCTGAACGGCCCGGATGCATCAGTCGCGGCAGGGCTCAAAAGCCTCGCCGAGGCTGCCCATATAGCCGGCCTCACGGCGCTCGCTCGAATTGCTGAAACTTTGGGCGGCGAACTTCCAGCCGGGGCGTCAGACGCGTCCGCGGATGAGCGAGTCCGAAACGGTATTTCAGAGATGCAACAACATCTCGAGGCTCTGGTGATCAATCCGCCAGCCGGCGCCAAACCCGGCGCCGCGCCGCAAGCATTCACTCTTAGCTCGCTTGCGCAGGATCCGGAACTGGTCGGGGATTTCATTCTCGAATCGCGTGAGCATCTCGGCAACATCGAGAATAATATGCTTACGCTCGAGCGGAATCCGGAAGAAACGGAAGCCGTTCACGCCGTATTTCGCGGCTTTCATACCATCAAAGGCCTGGCAGGATTTCTCGAGTTCACACCCATTCGCGATGTTGCGCATGAAGTGGAAACGCTGCTCGATCTCGCGCGGAACCAAAAGCTGAGCATCACTGGCTCGGTTGTCGATGTGGTTCTCGAGAGCGTCGATTACCTGAAACAGGCAATTCAGATCGTCGCACTCTCTTTGCAGGGAAACAGTTCGCAGGCGCTGCAGGATAATTGCGCGCTGATTGTCAGAATTCAAAAGCTAACGGCCGGAGACGCACAACCCGCGGCTGCTGACTCGGGAGCGTCTCTTGCGAAATTGGCGGAGTCGGTTACGGCCGGAACAACGCCGGTGCCGGATGTGCAGAAGCCCGGGGCATCCGCACCGGAACCAGCCGCCACGCCAGAGACGCCGGTATCCACTGCCGCCGAGGCCGGGCCAAAGGAGCAGGCTGGCGTCAAGACGAACGCCGACGCATCCGCCGTCATTCGTGTTCAAACATCAAAGCTCGACTACCTCATGGACATGGTAGGCGAGATGGTCATCACGCAATCCCTGATTCGCCATAACCCGGCTATGGCATCGTTGCAAAACGCCAAGCTGCTCAGCGATTTGTCGCAGCTCACGCGCATCACCGGTGAGGTGCAGCGCACAACCATGGGCATGCGCATGATTACCCTTGGGCAGACGTTCCAGCGCAGTGCTCGCCTGATTCGGGACTTGTCGCGCAAACAGGGCAAGCAGATCAGGGTTGAAATCAGCGGCGAGGAAACGGAAGTCGATAAGACGATCGCGGAAGAACTGACTGATCCGCTGTTACATATGGTCCGCAATGCTTGCGATCACGGCGTGGAAACGCCCGCAGAGCGAATTGCAGCGGGCAAGCCTGCCACCGCGCGGGTGAAGTTGTCAGCGTATCACCAGGGTGGACAAATCGTCATTGAAATTTCCGACGATGGCAGAGGACTGGCGCGTGAAAAGATTCTGGCCAAAGCCATTCAAAAGGGGCTTATCGAGCCCAACGCCCATCTGTCCGAACAGGAAATCTTCAACCTTATCTTTGAGCCGGGCTTCTCTACCGCCGCTCAGATCACCGACCTCTCGGGACGTGGTGTCGGCATGGACGTGGTGCGGAGGAACATCCAGAAGCTCCGGGGGCGAATCGACATTCAATCCAAGGTCGGCCAGGGAACAACCTTTTTCCTGAAGCTGCCGCTCACGCTCGCGATTATCGAAGGACTAGTGGTCGGCGTTGGAGACCAGCGGTATATCGTGCCGATCTATGCCGTTCGCGAACTTATCAGCCCCAAACCTGAGATGCTTTCGACGGTTCAGGGGCGGAATGAGACAGCGATGGTACGCGATCGCGTGTTACCGGTGCTGCGGCTGTACCGGCGCTTCAATGTCAAGCCGAAAACTGAGGACGCCTGCCAAAGTCTGCTCGTCGTAACGGAATGCCAGGAGCAACAATTCTGCCTGCTGGTGGATGAAGTTCTGGGCAAACAGGAAGTTGTCATCAAGACCCTGGGTGAGACCTTAAAGAACATTCCCGGAATCGCCGGAGGCGCGATTCTAGGCGACGGCCGAGTCGGATTGATTCTCGACCTTGAAGGGGTTTTCCGCGGCCAAAAGCAATGAGTCCGGAATTCGAGGTCAAGCTTGAAGACATTCGTCCGCTGACGACGCACGAGTTTGACCAATTCCGGAGACTCGCCTACGATACGGCCGGTATCAGTCTGCAAACCGGCAAAGAGCAGCTGGTTTCCGCGCGTCTGAGCAAAAAGATGCGCGAATTGCGCATTAGATCGTATGAAGAGTATTACCGTTTCGTCACCCGGGACACGACCGGCCAAGCGCTGATTACTCTCATTGACGCGCTCACAACGAATCATACAAGCTTCTTCCGCGAGGCTGCCCATTTCGAGTTCTTACGAACGAATATCCTCCCCGCATTGCGCGGCCGCGAACGAATTTCTATCTGGTGCGCCGCCTCGTCAACAGGTGAGGAGCCGTACTCGATGGTCTTTTCAATTCTCGATGAGCTGGGAATGGAAGCCCTTCCGAGGCTGAACATCCTGGCCACGGATATCTCGACTCGTGTGCTTGCTGTCGCACAGCGCGGCGCTTATACGGCCGAGCGCTTCCGCGATTTTCCACCCCAGCAATTGCGCCGATATCTGTTGCGCGGTGAAGGCAAATGGAGGGACTGGTATATGGTCCGGAAAGAAATCCGGGCGGTGGTCCGCTTTGAACGGCTGAACCTGATGGACCAGTTCTCGCATGCGACGCCATTTCCTGTGATCTTCTGTCGCAATGTGATGATTTACTTCGACCGGCAGACACAGGAAAGCCTGGTTAACCGGCTGGCGAATGTTCTCGAGCCTGGCGGCCACCTGTTCATCGGTCACGCGGAAAGCCTCAATGGCCTCAAGCAGCCGCTGCAATATGTACGACCGGCTATTTATATCAAGCCGCGGCCAGGGTCCGGCATATTGTCGAAGGGATTCAGCAGAGCATGAGCGAGACAGGCAAAATCAAAGTTCTGGTGGTCGACGATTCGGCCATCGTCCGGAAGTTACTAACGGATGCGATCTCCGCCGATCCGGAAATCGAGGTTGTCGGCACGGCGCCGGACCCCTATATCGCACGCGACAAAATTCTGGCCTTAAAACCCGATGTGCTGACTCTCGACATCGAAATGCCGCGAATGGATGGACTCACCTTTCTGAAGAAAGTGATGCAGTATCATCCGTTGCCGGTCATTATTATTAGCTCGCTGGGCCAGGCTTCCTGCCAGATTGCGCTCGATGCGCTCCGGCTGGGAGCGGTGGAGGTATTGGCAAAGCCGGGGGGTCCATATTCTGTCGGGGAACTGCGGGCGAATCTGTCATCGAAGATCCGGGCGGCGGCGGCGGCACGCATAAGCGGCGCACGCGCTCAACAACAGCCTGTGCAGGCTGCAGCGCCCACGCAAGCGCCTCGTCCAGCAACACCGGGTCCTGAGATTGCCGTTGCGGCCCGGCATTTCGATTCGCAAGCCGTGATCGCAATCGGAGCGTCGACGGGAGGAACGGAAGCGTTAAAGGAAGTTCTGATGCACCTGCCCGCGGATACGCCGGGTATTGTGATCACGCAACATATTCCGCCGGTGTTTTCACGCGCCTTCGCATCACGGCTGAACGAAATCTGTCCTATGGAAGTGAAGGAAGCCGCGGACGGCGATGTGGTCGCGCCCGGGCGGGCTCTGATAGCTCCGGGTAACTTCCACATGCTGCTGCGTAAGAGCGCGGATGGATATCGCGTCCAGGTGAAAGACGGTCCGCAGGTCTGCTATCAGAGACCTTCCGTCGATGTGATGTTCAGTTCCGTAGCCGACGTTGCCGCTCCTCATACGGTTGCGGCGATCCTCACGGGCATGGGCGCCGACGGCGCGCAGGGGATGCTCAAGCTGAAGCGCTCAGGGGCTGCCACCATCGCACAGGATGAAGCGAGCTGCGTCGTGTTTGGCATGCCGCGCGAGGCGATCCGTCTCGGCGGCGTCGATCGCGTGGTTCCGCTGTCACATGTGGCCGGGGCGATCTTGAGCCAATTGCATGCGGTGAGAACGTAGACAGAATCTCAGTCAGTTATCCAATCGCTTCGCTCATGGCTCTGATTGCACAATTGTGTGAGACGGAGCCAGGAGCGCAGCGACTGGAGATCTCACAAATAGAGACATCGGGATGCCCTGTCGATTTACCACATAATCCATAGCAGCGGTTACATCTTCGACATTCCACAAATAACGCGCGCTGCCGTGTTTCGTCCAAAAGCGCTCTCGCTCCGGGTGAAATGGCTTCAAAGCAAAACTTGCACGGGCCTTCAGATAGCCCAGTGCGCGATCGATTGCGATGTTCGGTCGAATGACGAGATGCACATGATTGGTGCGTACGTGAACACAGTACAGATGCCATCTGCGGGCCGTTGAAGCATTCCGGACCGAATCCAGCACGGCGTTGCGATCAACTTCATCGAGCACAAAGCGCGATTCCCGCATCAGACACCTGGCTCGATTTCGAAGCGTTGGGCTCGCTTCCAACATTGGTGCACCCCAATTGCGATGTATACGGTTTACCGACCCATTTTCATGACCGTGTAGGTGCGTGCCATATGTCGTGAACGTGAGCAGATGCCCAACTGCTTCGCTCATCGCTCCGCTACTGCAACATATATCGCCGGGTCTGTTGCAAGCGCTCTTTCTGACTTACAATTTCGGTAATGCGCACGCCATAATTACCTTCGACGACCACCACTTCGCCCCTGGCAATTACGAAGTTATTCACTAACAGCTCCACGGGGTCGGAGAGACCGCGATCGAGTTCGATCAAAGAGCCGGTGATCAGCTTGATGGCGTCCTGCAGTTTCAGCGCGGTCCTTCCAAAGGAAACGCTGACCGGCAACTCCACATCGAGCAGCAGCTCGAACGTGCGCGAGGCCGGCGCCATTGCCTGTTCCATGGCTGCGTCAGCTGCGTCATGACGCTGCTCGACGGCCTGATCCTGAGCAGGCTGGGATGCTGCCACCAGAGCCGATGTGATGATGTGAGCCAGCTCGTCCGTGATAACCAGGTAGAACTCGACGGTTTTTTCGGGCAGCTTCGCCTCGATGCGGAAGCAGTGCCGGGTGAGGTTGCGGGGGGCAGTTTCGGAGCCTTTTGCTGCTGATACCTGAATTCCCATGCGATCGCCGATATCGGCCCCGAGGCTTCCCATGGACTGGCGGACGATTTCGAGGTAAGTGCTCTGAATCTCGCTTACCGGCGCCGGGTCCACGCCCGCGGCGGCAAGTACAGTCCTGCCGATTTCCGTCCAGGCCTCTTCGGGAGCGCCGGCCCAGATGGGGCTATCGGGCGCACAGGAAAAAGGCTGCTCCCACCACAGCAGTCCACTTTTGATAGCGGAGTCTTCGATATGCGCGACATGCATTTCGGGCTGCACGTCGCCCATGGTAAGCGTGATTTCACTGAATCGCGAGGTCCACTGCGCGACGAGCCATTCAACCGTAGGAGCTGTCACTAGCGGCCTCTGGGTGTCGGCCACTGCTGCGCCACATAGGCGCGCAATCGCAGGATGGAGGTGGTTTTCAGTTCGGACACGCGCGATACGCGGAGGTTCACGATGTCACCGATTTCACGCAGCGTCAATTCTTCCTGATAGTAGAGCGCCAGGATCAGCTTCTCCGATTCCGGTAACTGGTCGACCGCCCTCGCAATCAGGCGCTCGAGTTCGGCGCGTTCTACGGTTGTGGAGGGCAGTTCGTCGCCGGACGGGATGATGGACAGCAGGTCCTGGCCGTTTTCAGACCCAACCGTCATTTCGAGGCTGCCCAACGTGAGGCCCTGCACTTCGATCAGGCGCGCCCTGTATTCGTCGATCGTCAGGCCTAATTCTGCTGCGATCTCTTCTTCCGTTGGCGGCCGATGCAGCTTCTGTTCGGCAGAACTAATGGCCGCTTCGATCTCTTTATACTTTTTTCTGCGATGCCGCGATGCCCAGTCCATACCGCGCAGGCTGTCGAGGATGGCGCCGCGGATCTTGTATTCGGCGTACGTCTTGAGCTTCACCGACTGGCTGGGATCGTAGTTGTCGATCGCCATGATCAGCCCGACCACGCCGCTCGATACCAGGTCGTCGAGGCAGACGCTGCCGGGTAGTGTTTCGTGAATACGCCGCGCAATCAGGTTCACTTGCGGCATGTGCTCGAGAATCAGCCGCTCGCGTTCTTCGGGGCTGATCCGGGCACGCTCGGCACGTTGATAGGCGATCATGATTCACCGACCGCGACGGAACGGAAGAAAGCGAGCTCCGCGGGAGTGAATTGCGGTTTTCCGGCCTCAGCGGCGTCGCGCTCCGCTGTTGTCTCGGCTGACGGTTCGCCGGCCGCGTCATCGGCCGGCACAGTTTCCGGTTCAAGCGGCTGGGCGTCTTCGTTATCGTCTTCGCAGGCGACAGGTGAGGGACTGCTGGTCGAGCGCTGGATCATGGTCATGAGAGCGCGCACCATGGGCGCGTCCACGCCCACTTCGATCAGCAGCGATCGTATCTGGTCCAATTTCCCGGGGATGTCTACGGTAACCGGCGGCGGCGCGGAGACAGTCTCTTCAAACACTTGTTTGAACTCAGCGGGCTGCGTCGTGGCTTTGATCACTTTGGCAACTTCAGCGGGCTCCTCTATCGCAAAAACCACCTCGTATTCGCCGAGATGACGCGCCTCGAGCGAAGCCGCGTGTGAGGTCACAAGCGTGACGTCGTCGCCAAATTCTTTACGCGCCAGGCCAATCGCCGACTGTACCGATGATGCGAAATACGATTTAATTCTCATTGTTACCCGGCCTTATTGCACGACCCCCAGGTTGATGACGCGCACTTCCGGCGGCACCTCGTTATGCGAGATAAAGACGAGATTCGGAGAGGAGCTTTCGGCAATCTGACGCATGAAATATCGGGCGGAAGATGAGACAAGCACAACCACGGGTCCTTCAGGTTTCTGAATAGTCCGTTCTAATCGTGCGATTACATCCCGAATCGTCTCGGGGGAAGCTGTGAGATGGCTGTTCTGGTCGGTGTGTTCGATCTTGGTTTCGAGCAGACGTTCGACACCGGAATCGACAAAATAGGCCGGCAACTCGCCCTGACGGTTCAGATATGGTTTCACGACGGTGCGGCGCAGGCACTGGCGCGTAAACTCGGTCAGCAGGATGGGGTTGCGGGTGGTCACGGCAGCCTCGCCCAGCGATTCCAGAATTGTCGCGGCATCGCGTATCGATACCTGCTCCCGCAGGAGGTTCTGGATAACTCGCTGTAAAGTACTCATCGAAAGCACCTTAGGGACCAAATCCTCGACCAGTTTGGGCTGCTCGGCAGCGACACGGTCGACGAATTTCTTGGTGTCCTGGCGCGAAAAGAGCTCGTGCGCATAGCGGCGTACAAATTCCGAAATATGAGTGCCCATCACGGTGACGGGATCGACGACGGTGTAGCCGATCTTTTTCGCCTGTTCGGAATTGAGACTGTTCACCCAAACGGCGGGGATACCGAACGCCGGTTCCTTGGTCGGCGTGCCTTGCACCGGCGGCAGGGCCTTCCCAACTGCGATAGCGAGTTCACAACCCGGGGGCAGCTCGAACGCCGAGATCTGCACGCCCTTGATGAGAATGGCGTATTTATGGGCCTCCATCGACAGATTGTCGGTGAGCTTCAACGGCGGGAGCATGTAGCCCAGATCCGTTGCGAGCTGGCGGCGAATGCCGGAGACACGCCGCAGCAGAGGTGAGTTGGCGCCTCCTTCAACGAGCTTGACCAGCCCGAGTCCGACTTCGATGGCGAGCGGTTCGACCTTCAGCAGACCCTCGACCGTCTCTTCTTTCTTACCCGTTTGTCCACTTTCCGTCGTCGAAGCCTGGGCGGCAGCGTCGATTTTTCGACGATTCTTCAGGCGCCAGCCATAGGCTCCTATCCCGCCGCCGATGGCGAGAAAGGGTATCTTCGGCAGGCCAGGCAGCAGCGCCAGACCGACCAGAATGCCACCTGCCAGCAGCATCGGCTCATAGCGGCTGAAGACCTGTTTCGTGAAGTCCTGGCCCAGGCGGTCATCCGAGCTTGCGCGCGTGACGATCATGGCGCCCGACACCGAGATCATCAGCGCCGGCACAACCGTGACCAGGCCGTCGCCGATGGTGAGAATGGTGTAGGTTTGCAGCGCGCGCGTCAGATCCATGCCGTGCTGCAGGACGCCAATCAGAAATCCCGCGATGATGTTGATGCTGGTAATCAGGATGGCGGCCATGGCATCGCGCTGCGTGAAGCGCGAGGCGCCGTCCATTGCGCCATAAAATTCGGCTTCTGCTGCCAGGCCTTTGCGCCGCTTGCGGGCTTCTGCTTCATCGATGAGACCCGCATTCAGATCGGCATCGATGGACATCTGTTTACCGGGCAATGCATCGAGCGTAAAGCGCGCCGTTACTTCGGAAATGCGCACCGCGCCATGATTGATGACGACGTACTGAATCGCAATCAGGATGAGGAAGATGACGACGCCGACGATGTAATTGCCGCCGACTACGAACTGGCCAAAGGAGGAGATGACTTCGCCCGCCGCCGACGTTCCCGTGTTGCCGTTCAACAGGATGAGGCGCGAAGAGGACACGTTCAGAGCCAGACGAAACAGCGTCAGCATCAGGAGCGTGGTCGGAAACACGCTGAATTCAACTGGTTTGGTGATGTAGACGGAGACCATCAGCACGATCACCGACAGCATGATGTCGACGGCCAGCAGGAAATCGAGCAGCATCGCCGGCATGGGCGTGATCAGCGCCACGATGATCGAGAGAATCGCGAGCGGAACCGCTAATTCGCGAACATTTCCTGAGAGGAATGCAGCAAGGCCGTTAGGCGCAGGC
>JAFARV010000462.1 GCA_019245255.1 Acidobacteriaceae bacterium
CAGCGGACTTACTAATAATCTTCCCGCTCTGATTCCGGTAACTATGCTTTACGGCACGCCGGATGATGCAGCGGCACAAATCCGTTATTTAGAAAAGCGCGGCTATCCGATTCGCGGGATCGAGATTGGTGAGGAGCCCGATGGCAAACATGCGCTGCCCGAAGACTATGCGGCGTTGTATCTGCAGTGGGCGGAGGCGATCCACAAAGTGGATCCTAAGCTCAAGCTGGGCGGGCCGATTTTCGAAGGCGTCAACGAAGATATTCGCGTTTGGCCGGACGCAGAGGGCAGGACATCGTGGATGGGCCGATTCGTGGATTATCTGCGCGCGCATAACCGTCTGGCCGATCTTTCGTTCGTATCGTTCGAACATTATCCATTCGACCCATGCACTATAACCTGGAAGACGCTTTACAGTGAGCCTCAAGTGATGAAACACATCCTGGAGGTCTGGTGGGCGGATGGCGTGCCGCGCAGTGTTCCGCTAGTGGTGAGTGAGAGCCATCTTGCGGCACAGATCAGCGGCCCTATGAGCACAAATTTCGCCGGCTTGTGGCTGGCGGACAACATCGGATCCTTCTTCGAGGGCGGAGGCTCAGCTTTTTATCACTCGCCCATTCAGCCGCAGCCGGTGGAGAACAGTTGCAGCGGCCCGGCCACATGGTCAAAACTTTGTTGCGGATCGCGACTACAACATCACCGGATATACATCGCTCTACTTCGCCGCGCATATGATTAACGTCGAGTGGGTTGTACACCGGTCCGGCATGCATAAGATGTATAAGTCATCACTTGAAATCAAGGATGCGGATGGCAACCAATTAGTCACGTCATATGCAGTTCATCGACCGGACGGGAACTGGTCGGTGATGTTAGTAAATCGCGATAAGGAACAGGCGCACACGATACGAGTGGTATTCAACGACGGGCATAAGAAGCTGTCGTTTGCCGGGCCGGTTGAATGGACCACATTCGGCAGCGAGCAATACGTTTGGCACGATAAGGGTGAGCGCAGTTATGCGGATCCGGACGGACCTCCGGCCGGCCACACAGTCGCGGGTGGCGCGGAATCGACATACACATTGCCGAAGGCGGCAATCACGGTGCTTCGCGGCCCAGTGGAAGCGCCTTGAGCCGCGAGTCTTACTCCCAGCGCAGCGCAATTACCGGATCGATTCGCGTTGCGCGTAGCGCGGGCAGGTAGTTGGCAGCCATTGCGACGATAGCCAAAATAAGCGGAACCATGACAAAGGTCAGGGGATCGGCCGGCCCGATGCCGTAGAGTAGGTTTGCCATCAGCCGCGTAAGTGCGACGCCCGCTGCCAGGCCCGCGATGGCGCCTCCCGCAGTCACCTTCGCGCTGTGCTTCAAAACCGAGCGTATGACATTGGCCCGCTGCGCGCCCAAAGCTACGCGAATTCCGATTTCCCGTGTTCGCTGCGCCACCAGGTACGACATCACGCCATAGAGTCCAACCGCCGCCAGAACGAGCGCAAGGACTGCAAAGGCGCCTAACAGAGCAGTTTGAAGACTGGCATCCTGAACGTTCTCCGCAATCACATCGTCCATTGGTCGGGCACGGAAGACCGCCAGATTGCTATCGAGAGCATTGACGGCGCGCCGCACCGGCTCGAGCAAGCTTCTCGGATCAACACGCGTTTTCAAGGAGAGGATTGCCTGACCGCCCCAACTTGCCAAGACCGGGTAAGGATAATAGGCTTCCATCCGCGGCTCCGTTCCGTCTCCGCGAATGCCATACTCTTTCACATCGGCTACCACCCCGACCACGGTGACCTTCATATCGTTCCAGTGAAATGTTCGTCCGACGGCGTTCTGATTAGGCCAGAAGAGACTCGCGGCTGCCTTGCTGATGACAGCGACCAAGGTGAGGTTTGCAGGCACTTGAAAGTGTCCGCCCTTAGCTGCCTTCCAAAGCTTAAACACGGCGTCCGAGGTGATAGCTGCTTGTTGCATGTCCGCAACCGTGAATCCACGGCCTTCGAGCAGCGGAATTCCGAAGGTCGCGAAATAATTGGCGGTAACGAGATTCCAACCCACAAGTTGCTTCTCTATGTAAGGGTCTTTCGCTCCATCTACTTTGAGGTAGCCGTTTGTTCCGCCCTCGAGTGGAATTTCAAGCGACATCGCAACGCTCTGGACGCCGGGGATTACTGCAGCTTTGGCGATCAGTGCGTCACTGAACCTTTGCCGGGCCGGCAGGTCCGGATAGTCCTTGTCCGGCAAGGTGATTCGCATCGTCAAGAGATTGCTCGAATCAATCCCGAGGTCCGACGTTCGCATTCTGATGAAGCTGCGCAACAATAAGCCCGCGCCGATGAGAAGCATCAAGGTCAACGCAATCTCTCCCGCGACCAGCAGATCGCGGACGTTGCGGCCTCCTGCGCCCGGTCCGGCAAGAGTGCGAGATCCTGACTTCAGCTCGTTGTTGAACCTCGTTTCGGAAAGCTGAAGTGCGGGCGCCAACCCCGAAAGCAATCCCGCAGCAATTCCCAGGGCCGCCGTGAAAAAGAGAACCCCGGCATTCACCTCGATGGTGTTTACGTGAGGGATGGGCAAGGTTTCCATCCCCTGAATCAACCGGACGCACCACCATGCGGCCACGATTGCAAGGAGCGAGCCTGCGGTAGCCAGCACAAGACTTTCTGTTAAAAGCTGGCGCAGGAGCCGCAGTCGCCCGGCGCCAATACTGACGCGAACGGCCATCTCACGTTGCCGTGCCGCGGCCCGGGCCAATTGAAGGTTCGCGACGTTCACGCACGCAATCATCAGGACCAATACGACCGCCCCAAACAGAATCAGGAGCGCACGTCTGGTATAGCCGGTCATCATTTCTTTCAGCGGAACAACGATTGAATTAATTTTTTCGTTTGTGTCCGGGTACTGCTTCTCAATGCGTTTCGAAATCGCCAGCAGATCGGCGCGGGCATGTGCCAGCGCAAGTCCCGGTTTCATGCGCGCAATGGCATTCCAGCGATGATTTCCGCGCGGCCCAAGGGTCTCGGGACTCATATCGAGCGGCGTCCAGATATCAGCCGAAAAGCGGAAGCCGAACCACTTCGGCATGACACCGATAACGCTGTAGGGTTCTCCATCCAGGCGAACGGTCCTGCCGATGGCGCCCCGGTCGCCTGCAAAACGCTTCTGCCAGAATCCGTAACTCAAGACGGCAACGTGATTTTTTCCGGAAGCATCTTCATCACGAGCGAAGGTTCTCCCTAGCGCAGCGTGAACTCCGAGAACGTCAAAAAAGTTGGCCTGTGTGGGCATCACCATTCCCGGTTCGGGCTTGGCGCCGCCACCTATACTCGTGTACTGTGTCCACCCATAAAGGCTGGTGCTCTCTAGTGTCCGGTTTTGCGATTGCCAATCGAGGTAATCGGCACCGGTCAATGGATACATGCCGGGCGCAGCTTCGGTTTGAAATAGCGCGATGAGGCGATCCGGCTGCTGATAAGGGAGCGGGCGCAAGACCGCGGCGTCGATGACAGAGAACATGGCCGTGTTAACGCCGATGCCCAATGCGAGCGTTAACACACTCACTATCGCGACTGCGGCATTGGTTCGAATCTGCCGGAA
The DNA here is from genome assembly GCA_019245255.1 of Acidobacteriaceae bacterium. GTDB lineage: Bacteria > Acidobacteriota > Terriglobia > Bryobacterales > Bryobacteraceae > Bog-105. Next base: position 3,598 of record JAFARV010000462.1, read on the forward strand.
GGCAAACTTCACGTCGCCCAAAGTCTCCTCCAACCAGCGCCAGGTCCAAGCATCGCGGCTGGCCTCCTGTGCTGCGGTGGCATTGCCAAACTTTCGCATAGCGGCGAAGTGCGCCTCCGTGCGGCTCATCCCTGAGGCGACATTCTCTTCTTCCTCAATGGCAATATGGGCAGAGATCTCGTCTCCTAAGTCCGCGGGTTTCCGCCCGCTTAATAGAGCGCTGATTTTCGAAAACTGACGGCGCCAGCTCATGACTCTTGCTCCGGTTCCGCCGGCCGCATGACGCCGGCAATTGCGCGCGCAAATCGTTCCCACCTGGTGGTTTCGGCCGTAAGCTTTTTCCGCCCAGCGCGACTGAGTGTGTAGTATTTGGCTCGCTGTTTGTTCTCGGACACGCCCCACTCTGCCGAGATCCAACCCTCCTGCAGCAATCGCTGTAGAGCGGGATAGAGCGAGCCATGCTCGACTTTGAAGGTATCGCCGGACGTCTGTTCGATCGACTTGGCGATTCCATGCCCGTGCCGCGGCCCCCACACGAGAGTTTTCAGAATCAACATCTCGAGTGCGCCGTAGACGAGTTCGATCCGGGGTTCGGGTTTTTGTCCACCCATGGTAGTAGCCAGTCTACTACAATGTGGTCGGCTGTCTACTACCCTACGGAGGAGTAGGTGCGACGAGGGGCATAGTTTCTTCGGATATTCGCGAGTACTGATGGTGTTGGACGGCCCTGGACTACCAGGTTGTCTCCCAGAGCTTTCTCGCTTCCGGCAGACTCTCCGCCAGAGGAATTGCCGATCGGGCGAGAAACAACGGTTAGCGCAACAGTCACAATGGAACGAACTCGTGAGACGGTTTGCTCGTAACTAAAGCTTTGTAGTTTCGGACAACAATGAGATTTCCGTGGACGGGCCGGCGCGGAGCGTGAAGAGGCGGAATTCGCGGCGCGGCGCGATTTTGAAAGGTTAAGGAGGTCACCCGGGACATGTGGGGATGGTCATCTCTCGAACATCTTGGACAGGAACTTCGGTACGCGATGCGGCGTTTGCGCGCTGCCCCGGCGTTTACACTCACTTCGGTTCTGACTCTCGCAGTCTGCGTTGGAGCAAATCTCACAATATTCGCCGTAATCGACGCCATCCTGATACGCCCGCTGCCGTTTCCGGAAGCGCGGCAACTGGTAACGATCTTCAACAGCTACCCGAAAGCCGCTGTTGAACGCGACGGCTCGTCCATAACGAATTACTACGAACGCCGCGGTGCCATTCCTGCCTTTCGTTCGCTGTCAATTTATCGTTTGGGGAGAGCCATCGTTGGCGCAAGCGGCTCAACAGTTCGCGAACCGATCGCGGCCGTTTCGCCTGATTTTTTCACTACACTCGGGCGTGGTCCGGCCATTGGACGCGTTTTTGCGGATTCGGAAATGACCTACCAAAACGACAGCGTAGTTGTGCTCACTGACGAATATTGGCGACGGCACTTCAATGCCGATCCTCACGTGATTGGACGAAAGGTTTGGATCGACACTTTTCCAAAGACGGTAATCGGAGTTCTACCTCCGGAGTTTCGTTTCCTGTCCTCGAAAGCGCAGTTGTTTTTGCCGCTCTCATCGCGCCCGGACGAGCGCACGCCGGCAGGGCGTCACTCAGGCGGAAATGTCATTCAAATGATCGCGCGGCTGAAACCTGGCGTGGCCATCGAGCAGGCGCAAGCACAGATCGATGCGCAGAATACGGTATTAGAACGTGACGATCCGAAAGCCAAGATGATCGCCGACGCCGGGTTCCGTTCTCTCGTTGTTTCACTTCACGACGACCAGGTGGCGGCGATTCGGCCGGTATTGATTTCGCTGCAGGCGGGCGTACTAGCGCTTCTGACGATTGGCATCGTCAACCTGGTGAACTTGCTTCTGATCCGCGCGAGCAGCCGTTTGAGAGAGTTGGCGGTGCGGCAGGCGTTAGGCGCAGGAAGAGTTCGTGTCATAGCGAGCGCAGTGGTTGAGACAACGTTGCTGGGTATTGTGGGAGGACTGCTGGCATTGGTTATGGGAGCCGGCGGAATCCGGCTGGTGGCGGTCTTGGGCGCTGATCGACTGCCCCTGTGGGATTACATTCGATTCGATTGGCGATCGGCTGTGCTTGCGTTTGCGGCCTCAATTGTTGTGGGCATCGCGCTGGCGGCTCCGATCGTGTGGTTCAGTCTTCGGCCTGATCCGGTAATCGCACTTCATTCCGGGTCTCGGACTGCGACGGGGAGCCGCGCAGCCCAAGCTCTCCGTCATTGCTTCGTAGTCGCCCAGATCGCCTTAGGTCTGGTGCTGCTAGCCGGCACCGGTCTATTAGGAGTCAGCCTTAAACGTGCGATGGCCGTTTCTCCCGGATTTCAACCGGAGGCTGCCGTCGCCGGGCAGATCGTTCTGATTGGGAACCGTTACCCTTCAGCTACAGCGGGCCTTTCTTTCGGAGATCGATTAGAGAGGGAACTTCGCCGAGAGCCCGGCGTCTCGGCGGTTGGAATTGCCACGAATATTCCTTTCAGCGGAAATAACGGCAAAAGCGCCGCTACCGTAGACGGTCATATTGTCCGGCCCGGCGCGGCGCCGCGCGGGTATTACTCATACGCCATTTCGGGCGACTACTTCCGGGCGATGGGATTCTCGCTGAAAGCCGGCCGGTTTTTAAATGCGGAGGATTCACGCCGCGGACAGCGAACCTGCGTTGTCGATGAGGATTTTGCCCGATACAATTGGCCCGGCACAAGCCCTTTAGGGCGGCGGCTTTTCCAGGGCGCCGACCGCGGGAATGACGCCGAAGCATTCACTGTCGTCGGTGTTGTGGGCAGCATTAAGCAGGCGGGGCTCACTGACGATACAGCCCAAGGTGCGGTGTACTATCCATACATTTACCGTCCGGACAGCAACATCTTCGTCGTGGTACGCGGAAACCTCCGGGCACAGGTCCTGAAGAGCTACATGCAAAGCGTGCTCCGGGAGGTCGATCCGGAATTGGCCGTCAACGATCTCCAATCCATGAACGATCGAATTACAGCGAGTCTGGCTGGGCGACGCTCTCCGGCACTGCTCAGCGGAATTTTTTCTGGAATCGCTCTGCTTCTGATCGCAATCGGAACCTACGGCGTGGTGAGTTATGCGGTTGCGCAGCGGCGTCGTGAGATTGCAGTCCGTCTTGCGGTAGGAGCGCGACCCGGGCAGATACGCAGGCAGTTCTTTGCACTTACTCTACGATTACTGATACTCGGCGGCGTTTTTGGTTTACCGGGAGCATGGATAACAGGCCGCATCATGCAGGCGCTTTTGTTTCACGTATCAGCGAACAGCTTGGGGATACTCGGCGCAGCCAGCGCAGTTATCGCGGTTCTCTCTTTCGGCGCCTGTTTTCTTCCGGTGTTTCGCGCCGCTCGTGTGCTGCCGATGCAGGCTCTCGCGGCCGAGTAGCAGACTGGCCCGCTGCTCGATGCAGCAGGGCGACCGGGTCTGCGGACCTGGGCAGTCAAATATTAGCAGCACCCTTCAGTGGCAGCCGCGACACTCGGCCGCTGGGTCGCCGGTGGGCGGTGGAGCGTGATCCACAGCTGCAGGAGGCCCAAGCAATGCAGCAAGGACCGGCTTGAGCGCATCTGCCCAGACCTGATACGCCTTCAGCATTGGATGCAGTTTGTCTTTGTCGTTCATCATGCCGTCGAACAGTCTTCCCTTGCTGTCCGCGAGCTTGTCATTGATGTTCAGGTATCGAACCTTTTGCCCATCGGCGAGCTTCGACAGATTGGCGTTGATGTCGTCGATGACAGGCATGAATGCCATGTCGTCATTCCTCGGGAAGATCCCCATCACGATCACTGTCGCTGAAGGCGCCTTACTTTGAATGGCATGCAAAATTGCCTCAAGACCTCGTGTGATTTCGTCTGCTCTTGCGCGAGCATCGATCGCCAACTCTTACATTCCTGTAGTGGTCGGATTTTTCCTAAATTCTCACAACTAGTAGCGCGCCTTCGATTGCCATCCTTGTTACGTGACATCGGACCCCAAGTCGCTGGGCAGCATAGGGCGGCGCTCGATTTAGACAATCCCGGCGCGACGGTCGATACGAATAAGTAGGTATGGTGAAGGCATGTAGTCTGCCGGTTTGGGTGCTTGTCTGCGTACCGGGCATCGCCTTCGGCGTTTGGATGGGTACGACGGTTCCGAGCGTCGACTATAACCAGTTTTATTCGGCAAGTGAGTTAGTGGGCACCACTCACTCTTATGAATGGCCGGCTTTGAAGAGTCTGGAATCGCCACGCACCGTGCCGATTCCAACCGCGCGGCTCCCCATTGTGCTCTTCGCGCACAAGTTGCTCTCGTGGATGCCGTTTAGGGTTGCGCGTGATACTTGGTTTACGCTTTCAGTGCTCGCGTTTTTCGCGGCGGGGTGGCTGTGGCGCGGTCTGCCACGACGTGTGGCGTTTGCGGCCGCCTGTTGGTCGACGCCGATTGCGTGCACGCTTGCATTCGGCCAAGATGTGGCGTGGTGGCTTTTCGCGTTCGCCGCTGGATTAGTGTTTCTTGTGAAAAAGTGGGACGTGATTGCGGGAATTGCCTTCTCGCTGTGCATCGTCAAATTCCACTTAGCAGTAGGCATTCCGATATTGCTGCTGCCGCTATAAGGCGTTTGCGGCGGCCTCGGTCTCAGTTGTTGCCTGGGTACTCTCATGCTTCATTGTCGACGATGCAGCGTGGCCACAGCGGTATGTCGCCATGACCAGGATGCCGGAGTTCTCGACACTTCCTTCGAAGATGCCGTGCATTTGGGGCTTATTGCCAGCTGCGAAGATACTGGCGTTCGGATTGGTAATCGTAGCTATATCCGCGTTATGGCGCCTGTGCCGCCGGACCGAGGATCTCGGACTGGCGGGGGCGGCAACGGCCGCGTTTGGCGTTATTGTGGCCCCACATGCTTTGGTGAGCGACTGCGCGCTGATGCTACCGCTGGGCGTGCTCGCATTTCGAAACGCGAAGCTGCCGACGTGGTTGACGGTTCTTTTCGTCACTCCGATACCCACCCTTTTCTTAGGCAGCTCGCTTGATTGGTTAGGCCAGTTGACACTTGTGGCATCAGTTATTGCGTTCATCGTCACTGCCGGCGTCGGTAGCCCATTGCCCCAGGTTTCAAATGTAATCGCACGGGAAGTTGAAGTGCTCACAACGTAAGAGGACGGATTTAAGGGACGGCCTGGCGTTGCTCAAGATTCGTTCCGCGCCGCCGTCCATTTAACGGTCGTTTTAGAGACGGCACTTTTCGGCAAAGTCTGAAAATCGACGGTGTTCTTCAGAGAAATGAAAGGCTTACAAAATTACTTTCCCCCTGGTGGTTCAAATGTTGGGTTTACACCAACCAGGAGCGCCTTCCTTTTTCACGCCCTCCGGTGCACGTACTGCAAAATAGGCTCCCCCGTTTTCCTTGCTTCTGAAACTGCGTGCATCGGCGCTTTCGTTTACGCTGGACACTGTGCAAACTAGGGTGTGCTCCTGTTTGCATAACCGACTAAAAAGCCTTGTGAACGGACACTTTCGTAGCCCTCAACCATCTCATAAAATCATCGCCCTGCGGCGTGATACGAATATCGTCACCGACCGTCTCAACCAGACCCCGTTGTTTCAGGAAGCCAAGCCAGCCGGCAAATCCGTATCCGTTGTAAACCTCCGGATACTTTCTCTCAAACTCCTGATAGAAGGTGTACGCCTCGTTTGCGGCTATTTTGCGGCGGGCTTCTAGTGCGGTCAGTCCCATAATCTGGCTTCCGAATATTCCCGCGTAGGCAACTCCAAATGCCGCTTCCAGGCGCGCTTGTGCGAGATTTCTGATGAGAACGTCAATTTGGTTTTCCTTTACCTCCGTGAGATTGGAATGCATTACGCGCTCCAATGCACCTATGGCTTCTGTTCGTACGAACCCCGGCAGCTCTTTAAGCTCGATAGTCCCGGCAGTGGTATTCACGGTCACCAGCTCACCTGTTTTCTGTTGCTGGTCGGCGGCATCTACTTCTAATTCGGCCTGCCAAAATTTGGCTTTCTTCAGACGTGGAGGCAGGTCTTTAAAGCGAGAGAATTTCCCGTTTGTAAATCAGCGCGAGAGTGAGCACCACAACCGGCCACGCCAACCCAACAATCACTTTCGAAAGTTCCGCCGTCATCCGATTAAATCCCCACCTTTTCGTATTCATCCAGCATCAGCTCCTCGTTGCGCCGGTCGTAGAGCTTGGTGGTGCGCGGCGAGGAATGGTTCGCCATTTCCTGCGCCTTCTCCAGCGTGCCGCCGTTCTTCAGGTAATCGGTCAGGCCGGTGGCGCGGAGGGAGTGATTGCCGATTTTGGGTTTTGATGCGCGCCTGGCGCGCGCGGCGCTCGATGACGAGATAGGCATCGGGTTGTGTCAGGCATTGCGGCGTGCCGGTCTTGCGTCCTGTCGTGCGAAAGAGCGGCCCGTCCTTATCGTCGGCCAGTCCCGACGCGGCGAGATATTCATCCATGTAGATTTCGAGCTTGTGATGGCAGGCCGCTTCATGCTCCTTGCCGCCCTTTTCATGGAACCGCATCCGGCCGCGCCGCCCCTGCGTGAAGTAATCGCGCACGTTCATCTTCACACCGCGCCGATGCGGGCGAAGGTGTAGACCATCGTGCCGATGAGCACCGGTCGCGCAGGCCCGTGAGCGTGCCGGTGTCGATAGATTCCAGCAGAGCCCGGGCTTCCTCGCGGTCGAGCACCGGCGTCTTGCCTTTCCGGCTGGAATATTTCGGGCCACGGACGGCGTGAGCGGGATTCACTTCCATCGCACCACCTACCACCAGCCAGTCAAAGAGCATGCGCGGGCCCGCGAGATGCTGCTTGACCGAAGGGGCGGAGAGTTCCCCCTGCAGCTCCTCGACATAAGCCGCGACATGCACCGGCTTCACGCTCGAGCGCGAGCAGCCCGTTCCCCTCGCACCAACCGGCAAAGCGGCACGCGGCCTTGTAATAGGCGCGTGTTGCGGTTGCGGATATGGGCGGTGAAGAAGCCGAAGAAGCGCTCGGCGGTTTTCTCATCGGGCAGGAACAGCGCCGGCAGCTTCGCGCTCAATCCCGCGAGCGCGCGCGGTTCTTTAAAAGAGATAACTGCGAAGCTCATATTGCGACTCCATTCAAGGGCTTCTGCTTGCTTTCTCCGCTTCTGCAAATTCGCGCGCGGCCGCCGACAATTCTTTAACTAGACCGCTGACGTCCTCTAAATGCCGCTGAAGCAATTCATCATCGAACGACAGTCTGCTCGAAGCACCGGGTAAGTGCCAAGTCTCTTCACTCCAATAGGTCTGCGTTCCGTCTGTCTCTATCGTGCTCGATGATCGAACGCTCCGCCGTCCGCTAATACGATGTCCTACCAGGTTGCGTACGAGGTCAACGTCTTTAAAGCGCGTGTCGTATGGTTCCTGGGAGAGACTCGCCAGCAGCGCGGTTATCGACGCCTGCGGAAATACGGCATTAAAGGCTCTCGCGGTCGAAAGCCGGGTGACGGCGCGCGGGTTGCTTACTTGTGAAAAGGCTGCTGGCTCCAGCGCGTTGCCGAAGAAAAAAAGGCAGAAAGTAAAACTATCAAACACGGAAAGCGCACTGGTGAAGAACACATAGATACAGCGTTCCAGCTCATAGGTCAGCTCCTTATCGCCCCATCCCGCCTGCCACATCTCGCTCGGATTGACCAGCAGCGACCTGAATTTGTCATTGCACTCCGCGCAGCTCCGGTACCGATAGCGCACGGCCTACCATGACCAGTCAAAGTGCTGGCGCTTTTCTTGGGGGTCGGACAGCGCTTCATCACTGAGAATGCCAGGAAAGAACGCTGTTGCCGCCAATCCGAACGCGCGGAAGTCGGTCAAGGGGAAGCTAGCGGCATCCGTAGATCGGCCATAGGGGCGAAAACTCTATGATAATGTCCTTTATCATAAAGTCGGAACAGAAGTAAGGGAAATGTTCTATTGACTTATGGGCCCCGGCCCGCCCGCGCACTTACTCTGCGACTGCTGGTACTCGGCAGCATTCTTGGTTTACCGGGAGCATGGATAACAGGGCGCATCATGCAGGCGCTTTTGTTTCACGTATCAGCGAACAGCTTGGGGATACTCGGCGGAGCCAGCACAGTTATCGCGGTTCTCTCTTTCGCCGCCTGTTTTCTTCCGGTGTATCGCGCCTCTCGTGTGCTGCCGATGCAGGCTCTCGCGGCCGAGTAGCAGACTGGCCCGTTGCTCGAGGCGCCAGGGCGACCGGGTCTGCGGATCTGGGCAGTCAAACGTTAATAGCGGCCGTCAATGGCAGCCGCGACACTCGGCGGCAGGGTCGCCAGTGGGCGGTGGAGCGTGATCCACGGCAGCAGGCGGCCCGAGCAAGGTCTCAAGGACCGGCTTCAGCGCATCTGCCCAGACCTGATAGGCCTTCACCGTCGGATGCAGTTTGTCTTTCTCGTTCATCATGCCGTCGAACAGTCTTTCTTTGCTGTCCGCGAGCTTGTCATTGATGTTCAGGTATCGAACCTTTTGCCCATCGGCGAGCTTCGACAGATTGCCGTTGATGTCATCGATGACAGGCATGAATGCCATGTCGTCATTCCTCGGGAAGATCCCCATCACGATCACTGTTGCCGAGGGCGCCTTACTTTGAATGACATGCAAAATTGCCTCAAGACCTCGTGTGATTTCGTCTGCTCTTGCGCGAGCATCGCCTCGAGCTGAGTGGGTACCAACGTTGTTCGTGCCCGCGAGCAGAACAACCACTTTGGGATTCACTCCGTCCAATTCCCCGTTGTCGAGACGCCAGAGAATGTTTTGCGTGCGATCGGCACCCCATCCAAAATCAGCCGCGTTCCAGCCGAAGAAATTCTGTTTCCAGTTGGCGAGAAGGTCAGGGTAG
>JAFARV010000509.1 GCA_019245255.1 Acidobacteriaceae bacterium
CCCGTCAAAGAGGTGCAAGTACAAATCATCAGGAGCAGTTATGAGACTAATTATTAGCGTCGTGTTGTTGTTTTCCGTTCACGCAATTGCCTGTGGGCAATCCGGTTTTTCAGGCTCCATCGGAGCCGTGTTGGACACCACCGTCACAATCGAATCCAAAACCGAACCCCCCAAACCGGACGTCCTCACAGGACGGTCAGGAACGGCATTCCTTGGCAAAGGACGTCCGCAGGGCATCAGCCGCTATCTCGCCGATTCGAAAACGCACCGGTACACGGGATATGACATGAAAGTGGAGGCCGCCGGCCCGGGACAATATCGCGTCACCTTCAGCGCGCTGACGCTCTCGGCCGCGGATATGAACCTGCCGGATCCCGCAAATTGGAACATGTCGCCGGCCCCGGTATTTCCTCCTCCGCAGATCGTCACTAATGCGGACACCATCGTGCTGTCCATCATGGAAAACCCGGCGACAGGGCAGAAGGTGGTTGACTACATCCAGTTAAAACGCCGGAATTGTGATGCGGTGGGCGACGGCGTCACGAAGACTTCCTGTCTGACTTCGATCTTGCAAGACGAGCGCCGCGCCCTTGATGAAAAACTCAACCGCTTGGAGGGCCCGCGCGGAACAGCCGCCCGCGGTTCGCAGCAAAGCTGGGAAAAATACAAAGAAGACGCCTGCTCAGCCCTCGATACGGAAGTTAAACGTCTGGAGTGCGAAGTCCAACTCACTCGGAGCCGGATTCACGATCTCGGAACCTACTAATGGCTTGTCGCAAACACAACGATGCAGAGTCCGCCGCTGGCCCTCTTAGCTCGGAAGCGTCGCCGTCTTCATCCAGAAATTCGTTATGTCCTGAGCCGCGGCCAAGAGTCCATCCAGCGTCGATGGCTTCTTCAGATACGCGTTCGCGTGCGCATCGTACGCGCGACGAACATCCGACTCCGCCCGCGAAGAAGTGAAAACGATTACGGGAATACGTGTCGTCCACGGATTGCCCTTTAACCGGCTCAGCACCTCGTGCCCGTTCAGCTTGGGAAGGTTCAAATCCAGCAAAATGAGATCGGGCCGTAGACTCTCCGCGCCCTCCCCTTGCGTTGCGGCATCCAGGCCCTCCGCGCCATCCTTCGCAACCCGTATATGTACGTCTGCGCCCAGCTCGCGAAACGCTTCTTCGAGCAGGCGCACATCACCCGGATTGTCTTCAATGATCAGAACTTCCACTGTCCGCCGATGTGGTGTGCGAAACATCCCGAGGCGTATGAACGCATTTTACCCGTACGACCCTTGAGAACAGTAGTACCGAGTATACGCAGTTCAGACCATTGCCGCAACGTAACCGTTTCGAACTGTAATACTCCCGGAGAAATCTTAGGAAGCAGTACGCTCAAACAGTACTCAGTCGGTCACTCGGATCAAAGTTTCTCTAGAATCCTTAAAGCCGTCAGGCACTTAAGTCGATAGAAGGTTCAAAGCGTGTTGTCTGTATGCCCATAAGGGATTCTGAAAACGAACGTCGGCTCGAGGCAGTGCCGCGCTTCGCCTTATTGCGATCTGAAAGCCCTAATCCGCCGGAATATGGCGAACGGAAGTCCATTCTTGTTGTGGACGGGTCCAAACCGCGCCGGTCTGTACTGTGCGCGGCGCTCGAAAGCCTTGGACACGAACTCGTTGAAGCGCGGAACGTTCCCGAAGCAATCGAGCACATCGCAGACCGCCGTATCGACGCCGTGCTTCTCGATTTTGCAGGCCGTGCTTCCATCGAGTTCTGCCGCATCGTCAAAAACGGTAGCACCACCAAGACGATTTCTGTGTTGTTTCTGGCTCGCCCATGCGATCTCGATGCCGAAATTCTCGCAATGGAAGCCGGTGCTGACGCGTTTCTCCATACGCCGGTGCATCCCAGAGCGTTACGCGCCCGAGTGCAAGCTGGTCTCCGCCATAAAGACATGATCGACTCACTGGATGAGACCGAAACCGTTCTGTTCAGCCTGGCTGAGTCTGTTGAGGGCCGGGACCCCAGTCTGGGACAGCACTGCGAACGTTTGGCCCTGATGGCTGCCGCAATGGGCATGAGGATAGGCCTCGGTTCGTCCGATATCCTCGCGCTCGAAAGAGGCGGGTATCTGCACGACCTTGGCAAGGTGGCCATCCCGGATAACGTACTCCTCAAACCGGGTGCTCTCACTCCTGAAGAGTGGGCCATCATGAAAAGCCACACTCTGCGTGGGGAAAAAATCTGCAAAGGTGTTCGCTCACTCGCCCCGGTCCTGCCCATCATCCGCCATCATCACGAGAAATGGGATGGAAGCGGTTATCCGGATGGGCTGGCGTGCGATGCAATTCCCCTGGTGGCGCGCATCCTTCAGTTTGCCGATATTTATGATGCGCTCACGGCCGAGCGCCCCTACAAGCGCGCTTTCACACCGCAGCAGGCTCTCGAGATCATACGCTCCGAGGCGGCAAAGGGCTGGAGAGATCCCAACCTGCTCCCCGTATTCGAAGACGTTTTACCTGCCTTTGCTTCCCGTTCGGAACAGGACTCTACAAGCAATTCGCTTGTGGCTCTCGCGCGATCGATCGAACGCTATCGCAGAACCCCGGCGGCGCAGCCCGCCCTTGCGATCGCGGAACCGCCGCCTGTCAAACTGGTAAGCGGACTATAGCGCAGCCGAAACTCGAAATGGGCGAAGCCCTCCGCCTGCTCAATTCCCAAATCGTCGAATGCCGGCGATGTCCACGTCTCGTCGCTCACCGCGAGGAGATCGGACGCCTCCAACGCCGCGCCTACCGCGGACAGCTCTACTGGAGCAGGCCCGTTCCGGGCTTCGGAGATCCTGACGCTGCGCTCTTGATCGTCGGTCTGGCTCCGGGAGCTCATGGCGCGAATCGCACGGGACGCATGTTTACCGGAGATCAGTCGGGAGAGTTCCTTTACCGCGCCCTCTTTGAAGCCGGCTTCTCGAATCAGCCGCACAGCATCTGCATCGATGATGGCCTCGTGCTTACGAACGCATACATAACTGCCCCCGTGCGCTGTGCCCCTCCTGTCAACAAACCTGCCCAGCAAGAGATTCTGAACTGCCGTCCTTACCTCGTTGCGGAACTGGGCGAGCTAAAACGGGTGCGCGTCGTTGTCGCGCTCGGAGCCATCGGTCTCGATGCCTACCTCGCCGTCTTGCAGGATCGGGGCCTCATCAAATCGCGAAGCGCATTCCGGTTCGCACACGGAGCACTCTTCCGCCCCGATCCGCTCGGGGCACATGTACTCGCGTCCTATCACCCCAGTCAGCAGAACACACATACCGGCCGTTTGACAGCTGCGATGCTACGCCGCATTTTTGAGCAGGCACGCGATCTCTGCTCTGACCCGAAAAGCGCGGACCCGAAAGGCGCGGGCCCGAAAATCGTATGATTGCGACATGACTCGCCGTGACTTGGTTATGCTTGCCCCCGTCCTCGCAATGGCCGCAGAGGAAACCGGAAAGACACTCCCACCTAATTCGAGAGTCTTCTCCTTCGACAGCTTGCCTGTGAAATCCTCGCCTTCAGGCGCTGCTACCCGTCCTGTGCTTCAGGGCCGGTTACCCACAGGAGAGTTCATTGAATTGCATGAGACCACGTTAATGCCCGGTCAAATGCCGCACCCTGCTCACCGGCACACTCATACGGAGTTGATGTTGATTCGTGAAGGAACGCTTGAATTTATCCTGGATGGCAAATCCGAGCGTTTGGGCTCCGGCGGCGTTGCGTACGCCGCATCCGGCGAGCTTCATGGGTTGAAAAATGTCGGCGACGTCCCCGCGAATTACTTCGTGATCGCTATCGGGCGCGAACAAAGCTGACCATTGTTCAAACTCTCAAAAACGGAGCCGCGAAGCGTAAGCGAGCGTGAACTGCGATGCTCAATTCCTCAGTAATGGCCGCATGCGCCGCACCCACCGCAAATAATGCCAAAACGACGAGCGCTCCTGCCACAGAAAGCGAAAGAAAATTTCGCGGGTAACCGACTCCGCCGGAATCCCCGAATAAGTCTCAATCCGCCATCGCCAGTAGGGCGAATCCCAGGGTTTTAAGCGATACCCGCGCGAGGCCACCCAGAGAAAACGCAGCATCAGTGCTGCACGAACGCCGTTTCGTTCCGCGATGCCGCAGCGGCAGCCTGCTTTGAACCGCTTTCCGCATCGGGTGTGGCGTAGTAGCCGGACCGTGTGCGGACGGTCGGCTTACCAGGCGCATCCACGGTTACTTTGATTTGCCGGTAACTTCCGTCCAACTGCTGAATGGCTGGCTCGTACGCAATCGTGTACTGATTCCGAATATCCTTCGCAATCTCGATTGCCTGTGTCTGAACCTCTGCTACCTCTTTCGGATAAAACGCGAGCCCACCCGTCGCAGTGGTCATCTCGTTCAGCGCGCGCCTCGCTTTCGCCGCTTCCCGCTTTTCCTCATCGGAGAACAAACCGATCGCGTACACTAGCGTGTCCGCTTGATTTGACCGCGATACGACCTTTTCGAGCGAGATGTTGCTCGCGTTGTCGTTCCCATCCGTGATCACCATCAGAACCTTCTTGTCCTTCTTGGCGTTCTTCCGCATGTACTCGAGCGACAT
>JAFARV010000599.1 GCA_019245255.1 Acidobacteriaceae bacterium
CGCGATAACGCGCGTGACAATTGAGCACTTTAACGAAGCTTTTAATCGGCATGATGCCGACGCCCTTGCGTATTTGTTGACCGACGATACGGTGTTCGAAAACACTTCTCCGCCGCCCGACGGCCAGCGGATCGAGGGTAAGGCCGCGGTGGTTGCGTTTTGGCGGGAGTGGTTCGCACGTAATCCCGATGCACGATTTGAGGCTGAAGAGATCATCGTCAGCGGGGACCGCGCCGTTGTCCGCTGGATTTATCACAAGAATCGCAACGGGCAGCCCTGGCACCTACGCGGCGTCGACGTATTTACCGTTCGCGATGGAAAAGTCGCGGCGAAGCTCGCGTACGTGAAGGGATAAGGCACGCGATCCCGCGGAGCTGCCGCGTCCCAGCCATCAGAGAATTTCCCGAATCTTATCTTTCAACACGGTCTCAATGATCTTGCCCGCGTTCTTGTCGCCCTTCGCAAGTCCTTGAGCGAAACCAAGTGCCTGTGACGTGTTGATCTTGCCCGGTAATGGCGGTTCGTTCGGATCAACAACAGCCTCGACAAGCGCAGGACCTGAATAGTTGATGGCATCGCGCAATACCGACTCCGCATCTTCCGCCTTCTCGAGGTGGAAAGCTCCAATCCCGCAGCTCCTGGCTACCCCTGCAAAATCGATCGGCTCCAAATCAACGCCAAACTCCGGATTTGCCTCCTGAACAATCTGCTCCCATTTGATCTGGCCCAGAACGTTGTTCTTGATCACGATGACCTTTACGTTCAGCTTGTATTTCGCGAGTGTTGCAAGCTCCGGCATCAACATCGAGCATCCGCCATCGCCGATGATACAAATCACCTGACGGCCTGGATAGGCGATCGCTGCGGCAATGCTGTATGGGACTCCGTTCGCCATCGTGGCCAAGGAGCCCGAAAGCGAAAACATCATGTCTCCGCGAATTTCGATGTAGCGAGCCGCCCAGGTTGCAATCGTTCCGCTGTCTGACGTGACGATCGCATCATCCGCGATGAGCTTGTTCAGGTGATAAGTTACAACCTGCGGCTTCATCGGTGAATCCTTGCGTGTGCCACGCTCGGCCATCAGCTCGTTCCAGCTCTCCATTCGCTTTTGGCTCTTCTCGAGGAAATCGCGGTCTTTTTTCTTGGCTACGCGCGGGAGCAGCTCGGCGAGTGCCGTTCGGCAATCAGCCCCGATCCCGACATCTGCCGGATAGCGTAGCCCGATGCGTGCCGGATCAATATCAATCTGAACGCATTTCGCTTGCCCGGGCTTCGGCAGAAACTCCATGTACGGGAAATTGCTGCCGGCGATCAAGAGCGTGTCGCATTCCTCCATCGCGTCCTGCGAAGGTGCAGTGCCGAGAAGTCCCAACCCACCTGTCGTATATGGGCTTCTGTCCGGGGTTACTGCCTTTCCGAGCAGTGGCTTCACAATGGGCGCCCCGATTTTCTCCGCGAGCGCAAGCACCTCTTTCTTGGCGCCCAGGCACCCTCGCCCCGCAAAAATGACGACTCGGCGTCCCTGGTTCAGAATCTCTGTCGCTTCGCTAAGGGCTGACTCGGACGGCCGAGGATAGATGGCCGAGTAGAGATCGGCAGTATGACCTTTGATGTTGGCCTTTGAGCGATGGTCCTCTGAGACTTTCATCTCCTGGATGTCTTTGGGAACCGTGATATGAGCCACGCCTCTCCGGGACAGTGCAGTTTTGATCGCCTCATCGACAACATTGTCCAGATGGGCAGGCCCCATAACGCGCTGATTGTAGAGGGCGACATCCATGTACAGCTTGTCAAGATCAACATCCTGCTGGTAGTGAGTTCCTATCAGATCGTGAAAGGTGTGACCCGTGATCGCAAGCACCGGTTGTCCGTCACATTTTGCATCATAGAGACCATTAAGCAGGTGAATTCCACCCGGCCCAGAGGTTGCAACGCAGACGCCAAGGCGACCAGTGAACTTAGCATGGGCACAGGCCGCGAATGCTGCCGATTCCTCATGCCGCACCTGGATAAATCGCACTTTATCCTGGCGCTTGCGCAGCGCTTCCATAATTCCGTTGATGCCATCACCGGGGAGCCCGAAGATAACATCTACCCCCCAACTTTGAAGCGTATCGACAAGAACATCGGACGCGGTTCTTACCATGGCGCACACTCCTCCTTCGTAACCTA
>JAFARV010000713.1 GCA_019245255.1 Acidobacteriaceae bacterium
GGCACGCAGGACGGGAACGATATGGGTCCGCTCATTACGCGCGAGCATCGCGACCGCGTTGCCTCGTACGTCGATTGCGCGCCGGCTGAGGGAGCAGTCGTTGTCGAGGACGGACGTTCACACACATCGAGCAAAGAAGGCTTCTTCTTTGGCCCGACGCTGCTCGATCGGGTTCGTCCCGGCATGCGCTGCTACGACGACGAGATCTTCGGTCCGGTGTTGAGCGTCGTTCGCGTCCCGACTTACGATGACGCGGTTCAACTGATCAATTCGTATCCGATGGCCAACGGAACTGCGATTTTCACGCGCGATGGAGGAGCAGCGCGCCGCTTCCAGTTTGATATCGAAGTCGGAATGGTCGGCATCAACGTGCCGATTCCGGTACCAGTTGCTTACTACAGTTTCGGCGGCTGGAAGGCCTCGCTATTCGGCGATTTGCATATGTACGGTCCGGAGGGTATTCAGTTCTATACGCGGGCGAAGCTGGTGACCAGTCGCTGGCCGGATCCGAGCACGAGTCAGGTGGATCTCGGTTTTCCGCAAGTGCGATGAGCTTCCCATAACCTTCACACGCGGCGCAGCTTGCTCACGCGGCCAACTTCGACCCACTCGACGATGAAGATGTTTCCGTGATGATCGAAGCAGGCTCCGTGCGGGCAGACGAATTTGCCCGGCCGGAAGGCACTGCGGTCTTTTGTACGCAAGCGATTCCAATCGTTTGTGACGGAATCGTCGCCCAAATGTTCGATCACTCCGTTGTTGCGATCGAGCAAAGTGACCCGAGCGCCAAGGTCGGGCACGACAGTATCGCCGTTCGTGTTGAACGCGAAGGTACAGGGCAGATTCGTGCCTGCGATAAACGCCAGATGATTGCCGTCAAGATCGATAGTTTGGATGCGGTGATTCGCTCGATCGGCAATCAGCAGAACGGGCGCGCCGGCGCGGGTATCGAGAACAATGCCGTGCGGACAGTCCAACTGGCCAGGCGCGCTACCTTTCCCGCCGAAGGTCTTGATGTACTTGCCGCCGGGCGTGTAGATGTTGACATAGCTTGAACCGTAGCCGTCGCCGACATATATATTGCCGTTGGGCGCGATGGCCAAATTTGTCGGACTGTATTTCTTTTTCGAGCCGTCCGGATTCGGCTGATAGGCGGGTGATTCGTCGGGATAACCGATGGTGAGAACATGCTCGCCGTCGAGCGTGGTCTTGACGACGAGACCGCGTTTGGTGTCGCAGAGATAGAGAAATTCCTGTGATCCTTCGCGGCGAATAAGCAGGCCGTGCGCGCCGCCTTTGAAGTCCGGCCCCCAACTCTTGATGAACCGGCCTTTGTGATCGAAGATCACCATTGAATCGCTACTCTCGCTTGCGGCATTCACGGTGTGGTGGACGTAAATGCGGCCGTTCGAGTCCTCGCACACGCCGTGCGTATTTCCGTATCTGATTTGCGCGGGGAGTTCGCCCCAATCGTGAGTTACTTCATAAGCGTGGCCGCCCGAACCGAGCACCGGTTTACGGGTCCCTGATTTGTTGCTGGCGCCGAGGATGAGCGGAGCACCCGCGCCCACTACGGATAGAAATGTCCTACGAGTTGTTCTCATTACGCGAGAACTTCTTTCACGACAGCTGCGGGCATTTCAGTGCCGGTGAGCTTTTGATCAAGGCCCTGGTATTTGAACGTCAAGCGCGTGTCCTCGATTCCGAACTGGTGGAGGATGGTGGCGTTCAGGTCGCGGATATGCACCGGGTCTTTAACGATGTTGTAGGAGAACTCGTCGGTTTCGCCATGCACGACCCCGCCCTTGATACCTCCGCCAGCCATCCAGATGGAGAAGCACTTGGGATGGTGGTCGCGGCCGTAATCGGTGGAGGTCAGCTTGCCCTGACAATAGATGGTGCGGCCGAATTCCCCGCCCCAGATCACAAGCGTATCGTCCAACAGTCCCCGCGATTTCAGGTCTTGAACGAGTCCATACGCGCCTTGATCGATATCGTGGCACTGACTGGGAAGTACTGCGGGCAGTTCACCGTGCACGTCCCAGCCGCGGTGATAGACCTGAACGAAACGCACGTCGCGCTCGGCCATACGGCGAGCGAGTAAGCAGCAGTGCGCGAAAGTGCCAGGCGTGCGGGCATCATCGCCGTAGAGCTTGAACGTGCTCTCAGGCTCTTTCGATATGTCCGTCAGTTCCGGAACGGAGGTTTGCATGCGGAACGCCATCTCGTATTGGGCGATGCGGACCTGAATCTCGGGGTCGGCGATCTTGGCCATCTCGATGCGATTCAGTTCGCCCGCGGTATCGAGCATGCGGCGGCGGATCTTTTCCGGAACGCCGTCGGGATTGTTGATGTACAAAACGGGATCGCCCCCAGAGCGCAGAGCGACACCGGAATACTGGCCGGGTAGAAAGCCCGAACTCCATAGGCGTGCCGATATCGCTTGCACATTCGCCTTGGGATTGGAGTGCGTGGCGTTCATGACGACGAAGGTGGGGAGGTCCTGGTTCATACTGCCGAGGCCATACGAGACCCAAGCGCCGACGCAGGGCTTGCCGGCAATCATGAATCCTGTTTGCATGAACGTGACGGCCGGCTCATG
>JAFARV010000760.1 GCA_019245255.1 Acidobacteriaceae bacterium
GTGAAACAGGCGACGACGGTCATGCGGAGCCAGGGTGTCGATGTCCGGGTCGAAGCTGTCGACGTGGCGAATGCGACCCAGTTCAACCGGCTCTGGCAGAGCGTTACGGCGAACATGCCCCCGGTGCGTGGCGTCATTCACGGCGCCATGGTGCTCGATGATGTCATGCTTGCCGCGTTAACCCCACAGCGGCTGCGGCAGGTGATGGCGCCAAAGATCCTCGGTGCGCTGCATCTCCATCTCGCAACCAAGGACACGCCGCTCGACTTCTTCGTCATGCTTTCCTCCGTCTCTTCTCTTGCCGGAAATGTGGGACAAGCGAATTACGCCGCGGCAAACGCCTTCCTGGACGGCTTTGTGCAGTTTCGACGCAGTCGCGGCTTGGCGGCTACCACCGTCAGCTGGGGTGCGCTTGCCGAAGTCGGCGTCGTGGCGCGCGATGCACAGGTGGAACGGTTGCTTGCCAATGCGGGGGTGCGTGCCATGCATATCGAGCACGCACTGCATGCTTTCGGGCATATTCTGCACTGGAATCCGGCGCATATCGGTGTCTTCCAGATCGACTGGAAGAAATGGGTCGCGGCGCACCCGGCCGGCACGGGCGCGGCTCTCTTTGAGCGGTTACTCGCCGAGCACGCGACGACATCAGACGGCTTGGCTATGGACACGCATGAGCAGTTGCGCCGCGAGTTGGCCGCACTCGAAGCAAGCGAGCGACTCAACTTCATGCAAGGTCTGCTCGCGGAAGAACTATCCAGAGTCCTGCAATTACCGGCGACCCAAATCGATCACCAGCAGAACATCATGCAACTCGGGATCGATTCCTTGATGGCCGTGGAACTCCAGACTGCGCTCGACAGCAAGTTTGGATTACACGTCTCGGCTATGGAATTCATCCGCGGTCTGAGCGTCGCGCAACTGGCAAGCCGGCTGCTGAACAGTATCGCGGCGGATCTCGAACTACTTACCGTCGACGGCGCCATGCGGGTGGAAGCCTTGGACACCCTCTTGCAACAAGAGATGGCCAACATCTCAGATGCGGCTTGGGACCGGCTGGTCGAGCAGGTTGTCTAGCCAAGGAGGCCCTTGACGATGGAATCCTGGGACACAGCGCGGCGTCTCGCGCAGCTATCCACCACAGACAAAAAGCGTCTGCTGGCACAACTCTTACGTGATAAAGCACGCGCGCAGGCGGCAGGGCAGCGGGAGCCGGGGTCACGTGCTTATGTTGAGGACGCTGTACTTGAGGAGCGCATTCAACCGGCCGGACCTGCATCGCACGTTGCCGCCCCTAAGTCTGTTTTTCTGACGGGCGCAACTGGTTTCCTCGGCGCCCATCTTCTCGACGATCTGTGTCGTTGCACCGATGCAACCATTCACTGTCTTGTCCGCGCTCGCAATCTTGATGATGCATGGCAGCGACTGCAGGCGAACTTCAGCCGCTATTTTGCTCACACGCTCAATGCACGTCGCGTGCTCCCCGTCCTGGGCGATCTGGCCCAGCCGCGCCTCGGGCTGGCGGCAGATACCTTTGCCCGGCTCGCGCTCGATACCGACGTAATCTTCCACAACGGCGCACACTTGCACCACCTCGCTCCTTACACACAGCTCAAGGGCGCTAACGTGAGCAGCACTGTCGCGATTCTGGAACTCGCAACCACTGCCAGACCGAAGTGGATTCACTACGTTTCCACTCTCGTCGCGGCTGTCG
This sequence comes from Acidobacteriaceae bacterium, assembly GCA_019245255.1. Classification (GTDB taxonomy): domain Bacteria; phylum Acidobacteriota; class Terriglobia; order Bryobacterales; family Bryobacteraceae; genus Bog-105. The sequence goes on from JAFARV010000760.1 coordinate 1,712, forward strand.
ATCGGGATCCTGACGGCTGGCTGCTGGAACAGTTTCCACGCTGCGATCAACCGGAGCTCGCGAGCGGCTACGCGCAATCCAAATGGGTTTCAGAGAAGCTGCTGGCGCAAGCGTCGCGGCGTGGCATTGGTGTCACCATCTTTCGGCCTGGCTTGATCAGCGGTCGAAGCGACAGCGGCATCTGGCCGGCTGAGAACGATCATGTTTTACGCGTTCTCAAAGGCTGTCTTCAGATGGGCTATGCGCCGGATAGCGACATTCTGTTCGACATGGCCCCGGTCGATTTCATAAGCGCGGCGATTGTACGCATTGCATTGAATGAGGCATCGGGCGGGTACGTTTTTAATCTTTCCAATCCCCGTGCCGCGCGCTGGTCAAATCTTTTGCATTGGGTGCAGGATTGCGGTTATCCCGTGCAAGTGCTCCCGGAGGTAGCCTGGCGCGAACAGCACTTGAAGCGCATCGATTCTAACAACGCGTTGTTTCCCGTGCTGCCGCTCTACTTGGGCGGCCATACGACGGATCAACACGCGGCACTCTTGACGAAACTGTCCAAAGTTCGCCGCGATCATACGACGCGCATGTTGGAGCGCCTGCAGATGGATTTCCCCGCCATCGACCAACCTCTCTGGCGGCGGTACATGCGCTTTTTTCACGATTGCGGCTTTCTCAACACTCCTGCACTCGCAACGGCATAGAGGATATCGAATGCTTCGAACTCTTTTTTCTCTGACTCGAAATGGCGAGCACCAGGCGCCTCCGCCTTTGGATGCGCCTTACAGCGAACAATGTGCCACCTTGCCGTCTTCGCTCGTATTCATCATGGGCTGCCATCGTTCCGGCACCTCATTGCTGTATCACCTGCTCGCGTACACGGGACAACTCGACTACTTGAGCGCGTACGACATCATTAAGTACGACGAACTGCTCTACAACCGGGTCACTGGGCGCGAAGCGCGTGTTAAGGCCAAGCTTCAACTCGTGCTTCAGCAGGAATCGAACCGTGGTGTGGATGATTTGCCTGTTGGCGTGGACCTGCCCGAAGAGTATCGTTTCATTCTGCGGCGCGAAAAACCACCGGCGATGCTCAGTGCTAGCAGACGTCTGAACAAGCTCTTCTTTGCTCCGGATTTGACTCCAGGCACGCTGGACGCCTTTCTGCACATCTGCCGCAAGAAACGCTACCTGGCCGCTACCGATCGCACGCTGGTTCTGAAAAACCCCGCCGACTACTACTTCAACTTTAAGACCGTGCACGAATTGCTGCCCCAGGCCAAGTTCATCTTCATCCACCGTCATCCGTTACCGATGCTGAATTCGTATGTGAAGGGCTTCCGGGACATTCTCGAGCAGCGATCAAATTATGCTGCTCTGCTTGACAAAGCCTATGATCCTTTATTCAGTGGCATGCAACTCCGGCGAAAGCTGTTCCTGAAGGTATTTCGGTCCGGAGCCATCTGTAAGCTGCTTTCGACCCGTCTTGCAGAAAGCTTCGAATACTATCTCGACAATGTGCAGCGGCTCCCAGCGAAACAGTACGTGTCCATCCGATACGAGGACTTGTGTCTGGATCCTGTTAACTGTCTGTCTTACATCAGTGACCATTTAAAGCTCGATCTAACGCCTCGCATTCCCTCGCGTTTCGTTGCGCCGCGCCATCTTCCGATCTCGGACGGTGTAAGGCGCGAGTATACAAGGCGCCTTCCCGACATGATGACTTACTTACAGCATTGCCAGTACGAAGCTTGGCCCGAGCGAGAAAGCGTCATGACAAACTCGACCGTGGCTAGGGCTTCAGCAAGCACCGTATGATCGCCGCAACAATCGACACAGCCATCGACGCCATCCATCCGCACGAGTTCCAGGGGCAAGTTCCCGCACGCCCCTCAAACGGCGTGTTACGTAGGCTGTCGGTCCTGCAACCTCGGAGAGCGGTCACCGCGCTTGTAGTCGAATGGGTGGGCATTCTTGCGGCCATAGCGATTTGCCAAATCGTGCGAAATCCGCTTGTATATGTAGCTGCCGTGATATGGATTGGCGCCCGGCAGCACGCGCTTACTGTGCTGGGCCATGATGCCGCCCACTATCGCTTCCTGCCCAATAAGAAATGGAACGATTGGATTGCGAACGTTGGCACACAGTGGCCCATGTTTCTCACCGTGGAGGGTTTCCGCCACTATCATGGCGAACATCACCGTCATATCGGCACTGAGGCGGACGGCAATCGCAAAATCTGGAGGACCCACACTACGGATGGCCACCTGGCATCAGAATGGACCTTCCCCAAAACGCTAGCTGGTCTGCTGTTCACGATTCTCTGTCGCGCCGCTGTTCTCACAGGCCTGTTCTGGATCATTCGCGGGCTGATCGCCACAGTGCTCTTCCGCCGCTCCTGGGTGCAG
>JAFARV010000897.1 GCA_019245255.1 Acidobacteriaceae bacterium
GTCGGCATGATGACCAGCTTCGGAGATGGAATCCGCATCACGCCCTTAGAGCTAGCCGGTATTGTGAATACAGTTGCCAGCGGTGGCACCTTGTTCTATCTGCAGTACCCGCGCAGCCAGGACGATGTTGGTAAGTTCGTGCCTCGCATCAAGCGTGTTCTGGATATCGACAACCTGATTCCCCAAATTAAGCCTGGGATGATGGGCGCCGTCGAATACGGAACCGCGCGGCGAGCCAATTTCGATCCTATGGAGTCGATCTACGGAAAGACGGGCACGTGCACGGATACGGCTCAGCCCGGGGTGCATCTGGGTTGGTTCGGCTCGTTCACTGAGGTCGGCAGTAAAAAGGTTTCCGTGGTCGTTCTCCTCACCGGAGGGCGCGGCACGAGCGGCCCGATCGCGTCGGGTATCGCTGGGAACGTCTATCACAACTTGGTCGCTTCCCATTACTTTGACCAGGGCGCCGCCCCGGTCCCGACCAGCCTCGTTTCGATGCAGAATACGTTTCAGCAGTAGAACCGGTAGACACCAGTGCTGCTGCCTTCCACACACGAAGCGGCTGTTCTGCTTCTTGCGCTCTGCTTCGTGTGTTTAGGGTCGTGGCCGAATCTCTTCAGGCTCGCGCGCTGGCGCTATCAGCTTTTCTACTTTGACTTTGCGGCCGGGGCACTGGTCCTGGCGATTGCCGCGGCGCTTGCCCTAGGCATGCGCGGCAGCTCCGAGCTGAGCTATGTCGATCGCCTGGCGGTTGCCGGCCTGCGCTCACAGGCCTTCGTAATCGCTGGTGGGTTCATTTTCAATCTCGGCAATATGCTGCTGTTGGCCGCGGTTTCGCTCCTGGGTATCGGCCCTTCCTTCCTGCTGACGTTCAGCCTGGCTCTGTTGGTGAGCGCTGCGACATCCTGGAGCAGCTCTAACCAGGCCTTACTTGTCGTCGCCCTGCTTTGTGCGGTCGCAGCCGCCATCGCTGCCGCTTTCGGAGCGCTAAAAAGGCGCCTTGCTCCGCCCGCTCTTCCTCGGAGACAGCCGCAGAAACCCGCTCCGAGGAGCACAGACCGTGCGGCCCAAGGGATAGTCGCTGGCGCTGTTGCCGGGTTTTTGATCGGCGGCTCCCGGCCGATCGCTTCGGCCGGCTTCTGGGGCGATCTGGGCTTAGGCGCTTACGCAGGCACGCTGATGTTCGCTATAGGGATGGCGATTTCAACGCTCCTGTTTAATGTTTTCCTGATGAACATTGCAATTGAGGGAGAACGCACCACGTTTCCGGCTTACACGCGCGGAAGCGCGCGCCAGCACGCGTTTGGCGTTGTGGCAGGCATCCTTTGGGCCGTCGGTTTTCTTTCCCTTCTTCTGGCGTTATCGGTTCCGGCTGACAATCTGCCGGGGTCAACAGCTATCGCGTGGTGGACGCAGGGCTTCGTTCTCCTCGCTGTTTTCTGGGGAATTCTGGCGTGGAAAGAGCTGACTTCAAAAACTAGACGCCCCGGCTCATTCTTGGCTGGGTGCGCTCTGTTCGCTGCTGCAGTTGCCGCGTTCGCGCTGAGCCTCAAGCACTAAATCCAAGAGCCGCCTTCAATCCCGAAACCATGCCTGTGTCCGGCGCTGTCCCCTGGGCCAATATTGCTGAACCACCGCCGCGCGATACATTCGTTTTGACCGCGATTCCGGCGTTGTAACCCGAATCGGGCGAGCACGCCACCAGCACTCCACCGCTCTCGCCGGCGATCGCGAGCACAACTCCCTTACCCGAGGCCACAAACGACTGTGCCTTAGCGCGCAGGCCGTCGTCGAGAATGGCAGTGTGCAAAATGACTCTTCGGATGCCGTCCGTTGAAGGCGCGGTGCCCTGAAAAAGGGCTGCACCCTCCGACCGCGCAAGTTCAACAGCCAGCCGCTGCCGCTCCTTGTCGGCCTCGACCATCCGCTCCCGTAAAGCGCCACTCACGCTGGGAAGATCGTCGATTGCCGCCGCCTGAATCCTCGAGAGTTCCGCCAGCAGGAGAAAGTCTCGCCGCGCCCGCCGTACCGCTCGCGCTCCGCAAACGAACTCAACCCGGACGTTTCCGCGCAGCTTCTCGGTCCGGCGCATCTGGACGGGTCCAATCTCGGCTGTGGAACGGACGTGCGTCCCGCCGCATGCACTGCGATCCAGGCCGGCAATCGAAACTACCCGCAGAGCGCCGACGCGTGCACTTGGCTTTCGCAAACCCTCGGCCCGTTCTGCCTCCTCGAAACCGATTTCAACTGTCCGCGCTTCAGCCACCAGCTCAGCCACCCTAAGCTCGATAGCCGCGATCTGTTCCGGGCTGACCTCTTTGGCCCCGAGTTCGATGGTTGACGCCTCGGGTCCCAAGTGAAAGCTAACCGTCGGAACCGCAAACATCTGGTTCCAGACAGCCGAGAGCAGGTGCTGCCCGGTGTGCTGCTGCATGTGGTCGAATCGCCGTTCCCAGTTGATCCTTGCTCGTACCGCGCCGGTAGAGTCGAACGGAGCCGAAAGCACATGAGCAATACATTCGCCCTCGTCGACGACCTCGACGACCTCGTGATCGCCGATCGCTCCAGTGTCGAATGGCTGCCCGCCGGACGCGGGATAAAATGCCGTGCGATCGAGATACACGCGCCGCCCACCGTCGCCAACCCTGGTTACAGTCGCCTCAAAGTTATCCAGATAGCAGTCGGAGTAGTAGAGCCGCTCGGTCACGCCCAGTCGAGAACACCCTTGCGCAGGATCCAGATATAGCCAACCACGAGAAACGCCAGGAAGATTCCGGCTTCCCCCACCCCATACCATCCCAGATGCTTGTATCGGAGCGCCCACGGAAATAGTAGGACCGTTTCGACATCGAAGACCACAAACAGCA
>JAFARV010000920.1 GCA_019245255.1 Acidobacteriaceae bacterium
CGAACAAAGCAACGGGGAGAAAAGATTTCGAAGTTTTCTCCCCCGTTGTTTTGGCCTTGACCGGCCTTCAACACTCCATCCATCCTCCACAGCCAATCTCCTTAAGTACCCCTCAACAGAATCCCTCCCCTGCCGGAAACGTGCCGCACCAATCCGAATCTCACAGTTTTGGGTTCGTTCCACAATTCCGTTCAATCGCCATTTAAGTTCGTTCGGTAATCTGGGTTCGTTCCGTCAATTTGAGTTCGTTCGGTATTTTTGGGTTCGTTCCGTCACTTTGGGTTCGTTCCGCAATCCGCGTTCTCTTCCGTAGAATGGGTTCGTTTCGTAATTTGAGTTCGTTCGGTAATCGGCAGGAAGGAGCAAACAATGAATCTCGGGTTCGTAGGTCTCGGCCGCATGGGAGCCAACATGGTAAAGCGCCTGATGCGCGACGGCCACCAGTGTACGGGCTTCGATCTGAATCAGGACAACGTGAAGAAGCTCACGCAAGCGGGTGCGGCGGGGGCCGGCTCATACGAGGAATTAGTTAAGAAGCTAGCAAAGCCACGCGCCGTTTGGGTAATGGTTCCAGCCGGGAAGCCGACCGAGGATAGCATTCACACAATCGCCGCCGGAATGGAGCCGGGCGACATGATTATCGACGGCGGCAATACCTGTTACAAGGACGACATCCGCCGTGCCGCCGAGCTGAAACCGAGGGGCATTCACTACGTCGATGCCGGAACGAGCGGTGGTGTCTGGGGTCTCGAACGTGGCTATTGCTTGATGGTGGGCGCCAGCGATGAGGCTTTCGCACACCTGGAACCAATTTTCAAGACACTCTCTCCCGGTCCCGGTGACATCCCCAAGACCCCGGGCCGTGAAAACTTTCAGAGCACAGCGGAAAATGGCTACCTGCATTGCGGTCCTCCGGGAGCCGGACATTTCGTCAAGATGGTTCACAACGGAATCGAGTACGGCGTTATGCAGGCCTACGCCGAAGGATTCGATTTGATGGTTCACCGCGACTCCGACCAACTGCAGGAGAACGAGCGCTTCACTCTGAACGTCCGCGACATAGCCGAGCTCTGGAGGCGGGGCAGCGTCATCGGTTCGTGGTTGCTTGATCTGACGGCAATGGCACTCGCCGAAAACGACACTCTGTCGAATTTCACGGGCTTTGTTCAGGATTCGGGCGAGGGGCGATGGACTATCGAGGCTGCGCTCGACGAAGCGGTCGCCGTTGAGGTCCTCGCATCGGCCCTGTTCACTCGGTTCCGGTCACGGCGCGAGCACACGTTTGCGGAGAAGGTCCTTTCCGCCATGCGCTCGAAGTTCGGTGGACACGTCGAGCTCCCGTCCGGCGGTTAAACCCTCTAGTTCCGGTCCGCTGGGCACGATTCGTACCGGCAGCGCACGGCTCGTCAGGAACTGGGTTCCCAAGAAACTAATCTCGACCATTTCGCCGTGCTGCGTAGCTTCGCGTTGATACTGATCGAATACGAAGTTCCCGAGTGAATAGAAGATGAGACCGTCTTTGTAGTGCTCCTCGCGTTGGATCACGTGCGGGTGATGACCGATGACAACAGCCGCGCCTGCATCGATCGCGGAATGTGCGAATTCGATTTGCGCCTTCGACGGATGGGACATGTACTCGATTCCATGGTGCATGGAAACGATCACCAGATCGGCCCTGCGCTTGAGTGCGGTGATGTCACGGCAAAGAACCGTGGGATCGGCAAGTGCGATGCGATCGTCAATATCGTGCCAGTTCCCGTTTTGCTGATCATAGGTATACCCGAGAAAACCGAAACGCACGCCGCCTCGCGTCAAAACCACTCCGCTGTGTGCTGCCCCGCATGACTCGCTGCTGCCAAGGGGAGTGATGCCATGCGCTCGCAGCCATCTAATCGTGTACTCAACACCATGTGAGCCGGAGTCCCGTGCGTGGTTGTTTGCAGTCGACGCAATATCGACTCCGGCCAACTCGAGTCCTGCGATCATCTGCGGCTCCGCATGGAACACTAATCCGTCTGAATTGTACGGGCCCTTGTCCGAGAACGGTGATTCCAGATTGACGAATGTAATATCCGCTGCGGCCATCAACGGCGCGAGCTTACGAAACGGCATCGCCGGATCGTGTGCCGCGAGTATTTGGCGGCGCACGCCACGGCAAAACATCACGTCGCCCGCGAACAACAGGCGATTGTAGGCAGGTGAGTGCTCAACGCGCGAGGCCGGCTGCGTCTTCGGTTCAGCACACGACAACAGCCCGAAGGCGAGCGCCGCGATGCTATCTGTCTTTAACTTTCGCCGCAGCCGCTTCGTCAAGGAACCACACCGCTTTGTCCGAACCGCGCGCGGCGATCTGGCATGGATATCTCATTGGGTCTTCAGGTCCAAAGAGAACCTGAAATACCGGCTCTGCTTTGTCCGCGTTCGCGACCTGCAGCACCGTCCTGCTCGCGCGCTCAAGAACTCCCGGGAGCAGCGTCACGCGAGCCATCTTCAACTTCTCAACCCAGACGTTCGCGGCAATATTCGAGTGATCATTTATCAGTGGTTCGCCCGGGAACAGACTGGCGGTGTGCGCGTCTGGTCCGATCCCGCGATGCAGGACATCAAATACTGGTAATTGACCATCGCTCAGCCGGAAGAATTCTCGTATCGCCTGGACATACTTCCGGCTCGCATCGATCGGCTCCAATTCTCCGTCGATCCGATGGGTATTGGCGTTCGGAATGTCTGCCAAATCCAGAAGGTTCTCTTTCGCAAACCTGAAGTTACTCAGCTCGCTATCCGGCGGCACACAACGCTCATCGACCCAAAAAATATGTACCTTCCACCAGTCAAGGCCGGATTTTGCGAGCTTCTGAAACATCGGTTTCGGAGTCGATCCTCCGGATATCGCAAGTGTCGCCCTGCCTTTGGAGGAAATTGATCGCTCCAGTTCTCCACGTATGTACGACGCGCAGCCGTCCGCCAGTTCCTCCGGAGTCTTATAGATCCGCAGGTCTGGTTTGCTATCGGTAGTCATTCATGAGTTCTCTTGCACGAGTGAAAGCGGCATCAAAAGCGGGATCCGGCCCCGTAATGCCCAACTCTTCGTTGAGCAGGCTGTAAACAGAAGGCTCGGCGTAGATATAACGTCGCTCACGGCCGTTCGTGCTGCTAAGCGTCATTGTGTCCGGCCCGGTCCGTTCGAATTTGATGGTTTCCGATTCCGAGCGCAATGTGATGCAATGAATGCCCGAGCCGAACCCTTTCGTCCTTTTGAAACTGACTTTGGTCTTACGAGCAGACGAAAGCCAACCTGCAACGTAGAAGGGCCTCGCGGACGGTTTCTCGTCTGTGTAGCCGATTTCAATCGTGTCGAATTTAGCGAAAGGAATTTCCCGGGAAGCGTTGTCGAAAACCTGCGCAATAGGCTGTCTCCATGCGGTTAAGCGCGCCCATTGGAGGTCGGCAATCACGCGGCCCTTTGCACGCCATTGCGAAATCAATTCGAGCGCAGTCGACAGGTCTTCTCCGTGTGTGTCCACGACGACCTTGGTCGAGAGATCCATGACCGCTTCGAGACCCGCGACCTGATAACGCGTGGCTGCGGGACTGAGTGCTGCGGTATGACGGCACCAAAAAATGACCGGCAAGTCCGCGGGAATCAGGCCAACCAGAGTCGGACCAATGTTCGGCCAACTCTCCGGACGTGTGGTGATCTCGATCTCCTCGCAGCAAATCTGCTGAGCTTTTCCGAACGGTTTCCAGCACTGTGCCAGGACGCGTGCTTCGATGCTGTGCTCCGCCTGCGCGGAAACGGCGATGACGATCCCGCGGCTCGGATGTTCCCGCATGAGCTCCGCAATTGTTTGAGACGCCGAGAATCCTTTGTCCTCCTCGTCCGTGGCTACGATCAACGTCATGGCACAGGCCCGCAGCACAGTTGGAGCATTGTGCTGCTTTTCTTCGTACCCGAGGGAGGTCCAAACTTTGCCCAGCGCCTTCAGGATCTGCTCGGGATGAGCGGGGTAGACGATCGCGCTGCTCACGCATTCCTCCACATGTGCCCACGGCGTGCCAGCATCTCGTCCGCCGCTCTCGGACCCCACGTTCCCGATGCATAGTTGGGAAAGTCAAAGGTCGTATTCGCCCAGACATCAAGGATCGGCTGAACAATCTGCCAGCTCGCCTCGACCATGTCCTGTCTCGTGTACAATGTCGGATCGCCGGCCATGGCATCGACCAGCAAAGTCTCATACGCTGTAGGCGACCGCTCGCCGAAACTGGAACCGTAGTTAAAGTCCATCGATACCGGCCTTACCCTCATCCCGCTGCCGGGAGCCTTTGACAGGAACCGCAGAGAGATACCTTCTTCCGGCTGGATGCGCAGGATCAGCAAATTCGGGCGAGGATTCGCGACGTCTCCCGTACGTGTCTGCTGCTTGAAGAGACCGAGCGGAGGAGCCGTGAATTGGATCGCGATATCGGTAACACGCTTCGGCATGCGCTTTCCGCTACGAATGTAGAACGGTACACCTGCCCAGCGCCAATTGTCGATGAAAAATGTCACGGCGGCATATGTATCGGTCTGTGCATCCGGGCTAACACTCGGTTCCTGGCGGAATCCCGGCAGATCCTGGCCACCCACCTTCGCAGGTCCATACTGTCCAGCGACCGCATTCTGACGAACATCGTCCGGCCGCATGATCCGGACCGATCGAAGTAGCTTGGCACGTTCGTCACGGACATTGTTAGCGTCGAAGACCGTTGGCGGCTCCATGGTGACCGTTGCCATCACCTGGCTGAGGTGATTCTGGATCATGTCGCGCAAAGCCCCGGCTTCCTGGTAATACCCGCCGCGCCCTTCTACACCAATCGCCTCGGCAGCCGTGATTTGAACGTGATCTACGTATCGGCGGTTCCAGAGCGGCTCGAAGATCCCATTTCCGAACCGGAACGCGAGGATGTTCTGAACCGTTTCTTTACCCAGGTAATGATCGATCCGGTAGATCTCGGATTCGTCAAAAACCTTGTGAATTTCGTCGTTAAGCTTGCGCGCGCTCGTAAGGTCATGCCCAAAGGGCTTTTCAATGATTACGCGGCGCCAGCCGTTGCCGTGATTCAAATTATGCCCACCCAGCAGGCCGACTACTTCGGCGTAAAAGCTGGGTTGAGTCGAGAGGTAGAACAGAACGTTGCCGGCCGTTTCGTGCGAGCGCTCGACGGCGCCGAGTTTTTCCTGGATCGCCTCGTAAGAGGCCGGATCGTTGATATCTCCCGCAACGTAGAATAAGCACTGGGCGAAAGACGTCCATACATCCTGGTCAAAAGGAGCGTCTTCCAGAAATTGCGAAACCGATTCTTTCATCCGGTCTCGAAACTGCTCGTCGGACATTTTGGTTCGCGACGTTCCGATCACGGCAAAACTGGGAGAGATACGCCGCTCATAGAACAATCGATAGAGCGACGGGAGGAGCTTGCGTTTGGACAGGTCACCGCTTGCGCCGAAAATAACCATCGCACACGGCGGGACGCGCCGGTCGAAACGCAAAGGATCCTGGAGGGGGTTCACCTCTGGCGGGGGCTGGAGTATTGCGCTCATGGTCTTCTTAGATGATAGTTTTTCTCGAAGCGGCCGGGTAAAATAAAGAAAAACTCACCAGGAAACCGAGCACTCTGTTGCGCTCTGCTCGATTTCGGACTCTAACATTTAACGAAACGCTTACCCGCTGTAAACAGAGACCGGTCCTGATACCGGAGCGGTCGAGGTGCGTAGCGGGTTGCACAAGAAAACGCGAATTTCAGTTTGGGGGCGGCCGCACGGCCGATATGACAAACGGTAAGAAGAAGATTATCGCAATTTTGAGCGATTTGATGTTTACGGTGAAGATTCAGGAAGCCGCCAAGCGCGCCGGGCTCGATGTGGTTTTCGTCACATCCCAGGAGGATGCGTTCAAACACGCGAAAGAGAATCCGGCGGTAATCATTGTTGTCCTGAATACGACCGCATTGGACGCGCTGGACGTGATTGAAAGATTGAAGGGGGATTCGGAAACGAGCAAAATTAACGTGCTCGGCTACGTCTCGCACGTGCAAGCGGATTTGAAGGCTGCCGCGCAACAAAAAGGGTGCGATACCGTGATGGCACGGTCCGCCTTCTCACAAAACTTGCCCTCAATTCTGCGTCGATACGCCTGAAGGCTATTTCTTCTGGTGTGCGATGATCTGGTCCTTGATCTTTGCGTAAGTGGACTGCGGGATCACTTTCTTCGATACCAGTTCATTCTTGGAGCGATAGGGCCGGTTGTCGATGATCCTTTTGGCAAGAGCAGGGCCGATGCCCGGAAGCGCGTCGAGTTCATCAGCGCTGGCGCTGTTTATATCGACGAGTGCGCCTTTCTTTGCCGGCGTTTTCGAGCTACTGGTTGTGGCAGAGGTCGACTGACTGGCCTTTGCCGGCGCGGCCCCGGCCCATAGGCCAATCGCAGTTACAAGAACAAGCAAACACCGTAGTAGTTTCATGTGAGACCTACTCGCAAGACGCAAGAGTCTTCGGATTGTTTCAAATGGAAGAAACGCTAGAATAGCGGCTTGAGGCTCGGTGGATGTCTGCTCGCGCTTTGGCTCCCGTTTGTGGCTCTCCCAGCGGGCAGCAACGACCTGATCGACAGCGCTGAGCAACTGATTCGGAGCGGCAAGCCAGACGCCGCCCTTGACCTGCTATCTCGCGCTTCTCAACCCACTAATTCGGCCGAAGCGGAGGATCGGATAGGGTTTCTCTATGCGGTGCTGAAACACCAAAAGGAAGCAATCGGGCACTTCTCGACGGCCATTCAGAAAGACGAAAACTTCGCACCCGCGCACTTTCATCTCGGGGTCGCATACTGGCTCACAAGCAATGCGGACGCAGCAATTGAGGAAATGCAAAAGGCTGTGGTGCTGGCTCCGTCGAACAGCGACTACAGATTCCGCCTTGGCGGAGCCTATCGGGAAACGGAAAACTACACGCAGGCGATTGCGGAACTAACTCGAGCTACAGACTTGGATCCCCGGAATCACCGTGCGTGGGCCGAACTGGGCCGTGCTTTCTCAGCCGCGAGTAAGTGGGAAGACGCCGCCGTCGCCCTCGAGCATGCCGCAACGCTTGGCCCGGAGAACGCCAATGTGCTGAATGAGTACGGGCTGGCCCTCGTCCAAATTCGTAAGGCAAATCTCGGGATTACCCAGTTTCACAAGGTGCTTCAGCGAGATCCCAATAATGTAACTGCTCATATGAACCTCGGGTATACCGACTTACTAACGGGTGATTTTGCCAAAGCGGAGAGCGAATACCGAGAGGCTCTAAAGCTTAACCCGAATCTGGCGGGTGCACATTATGATCTGGCTCTCGCGCTCAAGCAACAGGATAAATTGGAGGATGCCGAAGCGGAATTGCAGGAGTCTTGGAGGGTAGATCCAGACCTTGCCGAGGCGCATTACACCATGGGAATCGTGCATTGGCAATTGGGAGCGTTTGACGAGACCATTCGAGATATGCGCGCCGCGTTGGCGATTCGACCCACTTACAGCGAGGCACACTACATGCTCGGAATCGCTCTGAAGCAAACCGGGAAACTTGACGATGCCGTGCCGGAATTGAAGGAAGCAATCCGACTGGATCCGTCGACGCCAGGGCCATACAATACGCTAGGGCAGATTTACCGCATAAAGGGCGACAAGCAAGCGAGCGAAGAAATGTTTGCGATCGGCACAAGGCTGAAGCGGGAAAAGGAATCACAATTGAGTGACCGTTTGGAGCAGGGCATGAGCGGGATTGTGTCTTCGAAACCGATGCTTGCGCCGAACCGCTGAAGCGAGATGACACGGCGATCGCTGATCCGGTCTCTTTGTGCGTCTGTGCCGGTCTTTTCACTCGAGAAGCTCCTTAGAGGGACAACTTCGCTCGGTGTGCAGTTCGTGAACGTCGCGAAGCAAGCGGGCCTCACACAGA
>JAFARV010000953.1 GCA_019245255.1 Acidobacteriaceae bacterium
TGGAGCGCAAGAGCGAACGGTATCCTGGTAGGGAACAAGACATCGAGTGAGGTTTCGAAGAGAGAAAATCGTCGCGGGATCAAACTCCTCCGCGCCCTTTACGCTTGAGAGAATACTGGTTCGCGCAACCAACTGGGTGGGGGACGCCGTGATGTCCGTGCCCGCGCTGCAGGCGTTGCGGGAGCAGTTCCCGAAAGCCCACATAGCCATCCTGGCCCGGCCGTGGGTTGCCGGTCTGTACGGTCGTGAACCGTTTTGCGACGAACTGATCCCATATGAAGCTCCGGGCGGTTGGCGGGCGCTCCATCAGAAGTGGGATCTCGCGAGCAAACTTCGTTCCCGCAAATTCGACTGCGCGATTCTTCTGCAGAACGCGTTTGAATCGGCGGCACTGGTACGAGCCGCCGGAATTCCGTTGCGCATCGGCTATAAGCGCGACGCCCGTAGATGGTTATTGACGCATCCGATCGCGGTGCCGATGCCAGGGGAAACACCAAAGCATCAGCGCTTCTATTATCTGGAGCTCTTGAAGCGCGCGAACATCATTGAAAGCTACTCAACCGATTCCGTTATCCGTCTCTCCGGCTCTCAAGCGGCCGCACACAGCGGGCGCCTGCATTTCGAGAAAGCGGGAATTCGCGGCGCAGTGATAGGAGTCAGTCCCGGAGCCGCGTACGGCGGAGCCAAGCGCTGGCTCCCCGAACGTTTCGCCGAAGCAGCGGTCTCCATCGCGCACGAGCGCGGCGGGGCTGTCGCGATTTTCGGCTCGAGTGAGGAAGCGGATATCTGTGAACAGGTCTACGACGCTGCAAGCGCCGCACAAGTCGCCTGCATAAATTTTGCGGGGCGAACGTCCCTGGCGGAGTTTATCGATATGGCAGCGGCCTGCGAGATCTACGTTACGAACGATTCTGGACCGATGCACATCGCGTCGGCGCTGGGCGTTCCTACGGTGGTTGTATTCGGCGCGACTGACGATGTCGCAACCGGGCCGACCGGGGCATTGAGCCGGGTCGTTCGTGAAGCGGTCGAGTGCAGCCCGTGCCTGCTGCGCGAGTGCCCGATCGATCACCGCTGCATGACTCGCGTCAGTGCCGCCCGTGTTGCGGAAGCAGCGCTTGAGCTTGTCTCAATCGAGAAGACTTGATCGAATGGACACGCGAAGAAAAATCATTGACCTGGACCGCGCGCGTACGCTCCTTGAAGACGGCGATTGGGTTGTTATTGCCGGCTTCTTTGATCCGGTAACAGCGGCTCAAGCACGCCGTCTTCATGCTCTAAAGCGGGAAGCATCGAAGCTGATGGTGATGATCGAACCCGCCGATGAGGCGCTGCTGCCCGCGGATGCTCGCGCCGCGCTGATTGCCGCCCTGCGCGACGTCGATGCCGTGGTTATCGCTAATGGCGACCCGCAGCCCTTGCCGAGCGATCACGTCTGCTTGATTGACGATCGTGCCGCGGACCGCAAACGTTCAGAGGAATTTGTGGAGTTCATTCTGTGCCGCGAGGCTGGACAATAGCCGCGATGGACTCGGCCGGCATTCTGGTGGTACGCCTCGGGGCGATGGGCGACATCATTCATGCGCTTCCCGCCATAACGAGCCTGAAGCTCAGCTTCCCGGATCGCAGGCTGATCTGGGCTCTGCATCCACGCTGGATGCCGCTCCTTGAAGGCAATCCCTATGTCGACCAGACGATCCATTTCGACCGTTTGAGCCTGGCAGCGTTACGGCGCTCGTCGTCGAGTTTAAGAAGCCTGAGACCTGCTCTCGCGATCGACTTTCAGGGCCTCATCAAGTCAGCGCTGATCGCGCGTCTCTCTCGGCCTCGCGTGTTGTGGGGCTTCGATAAATCGATTGCGCGAGAGCCGCTCGCCTCGTTCATCTATACCAAAACGGTTAAGACCGCCGGACCACACCGTGTCGATAGAAATTTGCAGTTGGCGCAGGCTGCCGGTGCAAACACTCTGACCCGGCACTCGTGGCTGCCGCAAGGACGTCCCGAAGGTCTGGCGGTTGCCGGAGATTTCGTTTTGGCCTCACCGTTTGCGGGCTGGGCGGGTAAACAATGGCCGCTCGCCAATTATAAACACCTCGGCGAACTGCTGAGGCGTGAAGGCTTGCGGCTCGTCGCGAACGCGTCAGAGCAACACGCGGATGTCTTGCGCGGTCTCGAAAACATTGCCGTGCACACGTCTTCCATCGCCGGACTGATCGACGCAACTCGCCGGGCCGTGGCTGTGGTCGGTGTGGACAGCGGCCCACTACACCTTGCAGCAGCGCTCGAGAAGCCTGGAGTAGCCATATTCGGCCCAACCGATCCCGTGCAGACCGGACCTTATGGCGAGACTATGGCAGTCGTGCGTGCACCGGGGTGGGAGACCACATATCGCCGCGACGGCGCGACCCATCCGAGCATGGAAGCGGTAACACCGGAAGAAGTGTTTTCCACTCTGATGCGCGTTTTGGAGCGCCAGGCTCACGGCGCAGGACCTCGCGTGTGAACGCGGCGCCACCACCGAGGTACTGGTTTCCGAAGCCTTATGCCGACATCGTGCAGCGGCTTCGCGTCGCTTCCGGATTTGTACTCCTGGTTGCGTTTGCGTGGCTATCTCGACCATCTATGCGATCGATGTCCATTGGGTTACCCATAGGAATTCTTGGTCTCATGATTCGCGCCTGGGCAGCGGGACATCTTGCGAAGGATCGTGAACTCGCGACCAGCGGTCCTTATGCGTACGTTCGCAACCCGTTGTATGTGGGCACATTGGTGGTCGCGCTCGGCATCGTCATTGCATCGCGCAGCGTCGCTTTGTTCTTTATCTTTGGAGCAGCGTTCGCACTAATATACCTGCCGGTAATTGAGCTCGAAGAGCAGCACCTGCGCGACATTTTTCCCAGTTACTCGATCTATGCATCGCGTATCTCTCGGTTCGTACCTGTCCGCAAGTGGACCCGCTCAGGCCGCCGGTTTTCCTGGGCCCTGTACAAACGCAACCAGGAATACAAGGCGCTGATCGGTTTTCTGATTGCGATTGCCTGGTTGTATTACCGGCACGTCTGAGAACGCCGCGGCCGAATCCCAGCGGGCGTTTCCTGGAGGCTTGCGGATCGATTTGTGCCGCCTGAATGTTGATAAACTAACGGGACGCCAAGGTCGAGTCAGCCATGATGCGGTTCTTCGGTGTAACAGGTTTTTGCGCCGCCTGCTTGTGTGTAAGCGGACAAAGCATCGTGTTCGCTCCGGTGCAGGTTTCCGACATCTCCGACCGGCCCATTGCGCACGTGGTCTTAAGCGCAAAGGGTGACTCATCGACCGCCCCGCCGACGGATAAGGCAGGAAAGACCCATCTCAGTTTGCCCAGTTCCATCGCACCGGGGAGTCCGATATCCCTGGTTCTGGTGGATGCGCCGAACGCGAGCCTGAAGTTTTTATCTCCGTGGGAAGGCCACGCGACCATTCCCTTGCGAGATGAAATTGATGTGGTACTGGGCGTTCCCGGAGATCCATCGATGCTCAACAACGCCCAGGTCCGGCAGTCGGTAAGGGGTGCGATCGCGACGAACGCTGCGGCGGCTGCAGGGCCAAAAGGACCGCAAGGGAAGCTGGGTCCAAGTGCAATTCAGGACGCGCTCGATAAGGTGTCGGCAGAGATCGGGCTGAAACCGGATCATGTAGTGGGAACTCTCAACCGGTATGCGGCGGTGGACGCGAGTTCGCTGCGGCATCGGCGTCGCGCAATGGCCACCACCGAGCAAGGATCCAGACAACAGGATTCAGAGCTTAGCAGATCCGATTCGCAGATGAATCAGATGCAATCACGGCAACATAAGCACTAGTCGATTGCCATGGAAGCCTCTGAATTTGTAAAGGCCATCGGCAGCGTGAACAGCATGTGGTCGATTGCGGCATTCGCCATCGCAGCCGTTCTCGCCCTCGCGAATTTGTTGGTGCGAGGCTCGGGCCCTGGCGCTAAACGCAAAGCACCCATCTCGGCGAACCTGCTGTGGGCGACAGTTGCCGTGATTTGCATCATGGGCCTGGCGCCCATTGCCGCCAACGGATTTCTGGAAACACGGCGAATGAACGCCTCGAGTATTTACCGCGTTCGCGTAGTCGCTTTAGACGAACAGAATGTGCCCGTTTCCGGCGCGCACGTGCGAACGTCTGTGTCGGGCGAGACTACAACCACTGCGGACGGCGATGCTGCCATCTCAATTCCACGCGGCAGCATGCCTGCGGATGGCAAGGTGACCATATTCGCGGACAAGACCTCCGCGTTCCTGCACGGAAACACGGAGATCCGATTGGCGGACGATCTCAACCCCTCGGTTCTCATTCATCTCCAGCGCGACACAGCCAGCGGCGTCAGCGGGCGAGTAGAGGACCCCGAGGGCCACCCGATTGAAGGTGCGCTTGTCAGTCTGCCCGGCGGAGATAGCACACGGACATCCGAAACGGGCAATTTTTCCCTGAACGCTCACGCCGCAGCCGGGCAAATCGTTACCATCCATGCCGAAAAGCGAGGGTACGAACCGGCCGACCAAAGCCATCCCGCGGCAGCCGATGCCGCAGTCATTGTCTTGAATCCCGAGCATCGCAGCAAGAAGTGACACGCTGGCCGCGCGCAACGGCGCCCTTTGCGCTAGTACGCAATTCAGCCGTTTGATACGCTTGCCACGATGAAAGTCGGTTGCTTTACTCCACTACTGTCCCAATTTCCGCTTGATAAGGTTTTCGAGAAACTCAAAGCACTCAACATCACCACTGTTGAGCTTGGTACGGGCAATTATCCGGGCGATCCCCATTGCAAGCTTTCCTTTCTCGACAATGAAAAGGAGCTGAAGGAATTTAAGAAGAAGATTGATGACCATGGCT
>JAFARV010000956.1 GCA_019245255.1 Acidobacteriaceae bacterium
CACACAGACCGAAATCCTCGATCTCGACATCAATCACAGGTTCGCCGGAAGGCAGCGCGTTCAGGTCAACCGGGTCGATTACCGTGCGATGCGTGATCGCCGCAACCTCCCGCGCCATTCCGTAGTGTCCCCACAGATCCGGCCGATGCGTGAGGCTCTTGTTGTCGATCTCGATGATCCAGTCGGGAGCAATCCCGTCGAGCCGCTGCCCAGGATTCGCGCCATTCAATTCGATCAAGCCGGAGTGATCGCGGCTGATACCAAGTTCAGCCGCGCTTGCCAACATTCCTTCACTCTCGACGCCTTCGACGACGGCAACACCGATCAGCTTGTCTCCGAGCGCTGTTCCGGGCGGTACCCAGGCTGTCATCATGCCGGGCCGCACATTCGCGGCGCCGCAGACCAGGCGCTTCTCTGCTCCCAAACCCGCATCGATCGTAACAGCTTTGTTCTTACCTTTCGCTAATGGCTGAACGTCAATAACGCGGGCGGCAACCACTTGCGCGAAATGTGCTCCAAATGCCTCTATGCCTTCACACTCCGCCGTCTTCATCGTGATCAATCGCTGTAAGTCGGCGGGATCGGTATCCAGGCCGGGTACGAGTTCCCGTAACCACTGGTAAGAAAACTTCATCTCAAGACTTCAAAACTGACACAGAAAGCGCAGGTCGCCACCCTGTAGTTGCCGGATATCGTCGATTCCGTAACGCATCATAGCGAGACGGGTCAATCCAAGCCCGAACGCGAAGCCACCCCATTCGTCCGGGTCAATATCGCTTGCCCGTAGCACATTCGGGTGGACGAGTCCGCACGGCAATAGCTCCACCCAGCCGCTGTATTTGCAAACGGCGCAGCCCGCGCCGTCGCAGATGAGGCAATGGATGTCGAGCTCAAAACCCGGTTCGACGAACGGGAAATATCCCGGTCGAAGCCGCACGGTAACGTCGCGCTTGAAGATGGCGCTGAGCAACGTCTTCATAAAGTAGATCAGGTTGGCAACCGACACTTCGCGGTCCACCATCATTCCTTCAAGCTGATAAAACGTGTGCTCGTGCGACGCGTCTACCTCTTCGTTCCTGAACACGCGGCCAGGAGCGATCATCCGCAGCGGAGGCCCCAACGTCCGCATGCCGCGCACCTGAACAGGGGAAGTGTGCGTCCGCAGTAAGTTTCCGTCCGAAAGCCAGAACGTGTCCTGCATGTCGCGCGCCGGATGAGTCGGCGGAATGTTCAATGCGTCGAAGTTATGTTCCTCGGTCTCCACTTCAGGTCCATACAGAATCGCGAACCCGAGCGAGCTGAATAAATCTTCGATCTCGTTCTGAAGTTGTGTGATGGGATGCAGGCTGCCCGATCGCACGCCCGGCGAGGGAAGCGTGACATCTATCCACTCCCGTGCCAGCCGCTCGGTCAACTGTGCCTGCTCGAAGCGCCGTTTCTTATCGTCGTACGCCGTTTCGAGATCCTGCTTCACGGCGTTCAGCAGTTTCCCGAGCCGGGCGCGATCTTCCGGCTGCAGTTTTCCGAATTCCTTACTGATCTGCGCCAGCGTACCCTTGCGACCCAGCGCCTCGATCCGCACTTCTTCCAATTGTTCGAGCGATCCTGCGGATGCGAACGCGGCCAGCGTTGCGCGGCGCAGTTCTTCGAGTTGTGAATCGAGCATCGCTAGTGCAGTTTCGCTCCAAGCTCTTCTAGCAAGGACGCAACCTCCTGATGCCCCTTCATCAAAGCAAGATCAAGTGGTGATTGATCATTGTCGGCCCTCACATTAGTGTGCGCCCCGTTGGCTAGCAGTAGTTCGACAATCTCCCGGTCGCCCGCTTGTGCTGCTCCATGCAGTGCCGTCCAGCCGCCATGTTGTCTGGCATTTACATCCGCGCCTCGCTCCAGCAGCAGCTTCACAAGATCGAGCTTCCGCCCAGCAACCGCCGCGTGTAGTGGCGTGTTTTGCATTTGGTTCGTGGAGAGTACGTTCACGTCGGCGCCGCGGCCAATCAACGCTGCTGCAAGTACCGGGTGTCCGAAAAAGGCTGCGAGATGAAGCGGCGTCCAGCCGTCGCTGCCGTGTGCGGAAAGGAACGAACTATCGCGTTCAATCTCCCCGATAACGCGATCTGTCATTCCTGCTACGCACGCAGTGAAAACGTCGAGCGTGGGATTCAGGCTCAACAGATATTCCGCGGTCTGCTGCTGGCCGTAGTATTTGGCGAGCAGAAACGCCGTCTGCCCTGTCTCGTTCACGGCATCGAGCAGGCCGGGATCTTCTGCCACCGCGGCGCGCACGCCATTGAGATCACCGCGCTTTACTTGATCGTGGAAGTTCTTTAAGTCAGACATGCTCGGCTGCCGGCAGGAACACCTTGTCTGTTTTGGTCAGCTCCCAATCGAGGTGGTTGATATAGAAAAGCAGGATCTCACGATTGTATTTGCTTGAAAACTGATTCAGCACGCGCTCCTGCCAACC
>JAFARV010000054.1 GCA_019245255.1 Acidobacteriaceae bacterium
ACCAACTGTCCGCCATGGATCAGGAAATGTTTGTATCACATTGCGTCTTGATCCTCGGTAAGAACGGTACAGAGCGTGTCGCGCTCGATCCGGCCTCCAAAGCTCCGTCATAGTTTGTCTCACACTTGCATCTAATCTGCTTAGACCGCGATGGAAACCTCCTCCGGCCAAGGTGCATCCAAGCCGCGTCACTTTTGGGCAAGGCAGCCCGGTGGGCGGACCAATATCTTCAGCGACCCGCAAGGCCGCTTCACGCTCGTGGGTGCGGGTAACACGGATCCCAAGCAGATACTCAAGCTTGACGCCTACTCGGCTGCGAACGCGTTCGTGAACGGCGAGTTCGATGTCCAGGGAGATCTAATGGAAGCCGTCCGTTATTTTTCCGAACAGCCTCATACCGGCATTCGTCATCTGATCTATGCGATGCTCGCGCGCCTTGAGCACCTTCGAATCCATTCCTTGCTGGGTACCCAGGACGAGACTGCAAAGGGTATCGAACATGATGGCGAACGGCCAAACGAGTTTTATTCACTGTTTCTGGATTCACGCCTGGTTTACTCGGCCGGCTATTTTGAATCGGTCGAAGAGAACTTGGAACGGGCCCAGGAGCAGAAGCTTGACCTCATCTGCCGTGAACTCGTGCTCTGTCCCGATGAATCCTTCCTCGATGTCGGTTGTGGCTGGGGTGGTTTGATCTTTCATGCAGCCGAGCGATTCGGCGTGAAAGCACGAGGATGTACAATCGCAGCGCAGCAGCGCGAGTACGTTCAACATGAAATTGAGCGGCGTGGATTGTCAGGCCGCCTAACCGTTTGCTTGTGCGATTACCGCGAAATGAACGGCCGATATGACAAGATTGCCTCCGTCGGGATGTTTGAACACGTCGGGAAAGCCCGGCTGGCCGCCTACTTGCGCAAGATGTTCGAGCTTCTGCGACCTCGCGGCCGCTTGTTGAATAGTGGCATTGTGCGCCCACGAGGCGTCACTGAGAGGCCAGACACCCTTTCTATTCGAAAGTCTGTGTTTCCGAGTGGAGAGTTGATTCACTTGGATGACGTGCTGCGAGAGGGCGAGCGGGCAGGCTTCGAGGTCATTGGTATGCGAGATTTCCGCGTACACTACGCGCTGACCTGTAAGGCATGGGTAGCAAATCTGCAGCGCAACCAAGAGCGATGCCGATCTCTAGTCGGAAGTCGCACGTACCGTACATGGCTACTCTATCTCGCTGCTTCTGCTATTGGATTCGAAGAAGGGCGCACGAGCGCTGCGCAGGTGCTCTTTCTTAAGCCCGCTGTCTAAGTTTAGGTCCTTTCTAGCGTGCTGTATCAGTCTGTGCAAACGCTGGTTGGGCGTGAATCACGGTGGCGTGAGTTGTGGAAACGCGTTTTACCTCCGATGCGTATGTATATGTGATTTCCGCAGCCAATATGCGCCGTGTCGTTTTATTACCGTTGTCTCTGATGATTGCCATCACGCTGCGGGCAGGGGACGATCCAGTCGTGTTCAAGAGCGATGTGGCGATGACGCGTGTTGACGCCCAAGTAGTGGATTCGGATGGCCGCATAGTTACGGGCCTGGAGAAGAACGACTTTGTTCTTCGAGTAAACGGTCGCGCAGTTCCAATTCGCAGCTTTGCGAGTGAGAATGTGCCAATGGATATTCTTCTGTTGCTTGATGTGAGCGGCAGTATGCAGCCGCACATACAGCGAATCGCGTACGCTGCTCAGCAGGCACTGAATGTTCTTGCGCCGCACGACCGAATTGCCGTGATGGTCTTCGACACAAATACGCGAACGCGTCTGCCATTTACAAGCAGCCACGGTGATGTGACTGGTGCGCTCGATCGCGTGCTAAGGTCCGAATCGTTTCACGGCGGGACACGCATTACGAGCGCCCTGATCTCTGCAGCGGACTACTTGCAGCGCCAAGCACGCGCGGATGCCCGCCGCGCCATTGTGATCCTTACGGATGACGAAACACAGGATTCCGAAGATGAGCCCCGGGTAGAACGCGCGCTGGCGCGAGCCAACGCCGTGCTGAGTTTCCTGGAAGCGCCGTATGAACCGCCTGGAGCCAATCCGGGCGGGATGGGGCGTGGGCGCCATGGAGGCACTTGGGGTTCAGGCGGAGGTTGGCCGGGCGGCGTCGGATGGCCTGGAGGCGGCGGCACTATCGGCCGGCCAGGCGGAGGAGGTCCGATGGGTGGCGGCTATGATCCTTCGCACACAGCCGGTACGGCTCAGATTGCGGCCGACACTGGCGGCGACACCATGCGTGTGGATGATGCCGGGTCGCTGCAGGACACCCTAAGCCGCTTACGCCAACGTTACGCTTTGTACTTCTATCTCCCGGAAGGGTCGAAAGGCGCTGAAGACCGCAACATCCAGGTGGATCTCGCTCAGAATGCACGGATCCGTTATTCGCAAGCCGAGATTCGTTACCGGCACACATCAATGAGTGGCAATGGAAACGAGAATGCTGCCGGTCCGGCCCTTGTCACGCATGCCCCGGTAAACGCGCCTCTTGCAGATGAGCCCACGCTCGCGGCTCCGCAAGCTCCCGCCGGTCGCCGCGCGGCAGTCAATGAAGACTCGTCCCCACACGTGAACTTGTCAACAGATGGCGACGAGAACGGCGCACAGCCATCAACTTCAACCGCTTCACAGCAGACCTCCTCGGGTTGGCCGCGGTCAACTCCCCCAGGCAAGAACCCGCCCCAATAGCCAAAACGCAGCGCCTTCAACGTGGCGTCGTGCTGGAGCAGCCTGTTTGCAGGCGTTTTACGGCCGTCTCTATAAAAAATTCGCAAAAAAGCGCCATTTTGCGCGATTTTTTCTTTACAACCTCGTCCAAAGTCCCGTATGATCGAGTTGTCAAAGACGAACCGAAACATTTTTGCTCTGTTCTGTTTTATGCGTTTGCGCTGCAGAACCGCAAAACGAGCGTCGTTCGTCGACGAAATCTCAATTCAAACGAATAGGAGACCAAATGCCCGAAGCAAAACGGATGACGCAGACCGCAATCATCAGAGAACTTGCGGAAACCACCGGCGTCAACAATAAAGTTGCTAAGCAATTCATGGATTCCCTCGCCGAACTAGCAGTTCGCGAAACAAAGAAGAATGGAGTGTTCATCCTGCCTGGTATCGGCAGGTTGGTTCGCGCCGAGCGAAAGGCGCGCACCGGACGCAACCCTGCCACCGGGGAAACCATCAAGATCCCAGCTAAGAAAGTCGTGAAATTCCGGCTTGCGAAGTCTGTTAAAGACGCGATCGTGCCGCCAAAGAAGGTTGCCGGCAAATAAACCTTCCACCGCA
>JAFARV010000131.1 GCA_019245255.1 Acidobacteriaceae bacterium
GCACATTTCCTGCCCGCCACCTATCTGTTTCAAGGTGTAAATTCGATCGCCATCACTCATGCCCCGATCACCTCGAACTGGCAATCGGTCATGGCCCTTCTGGTCACGCTCGTCGTCGGCTGCTTCGTAGCCTTGAAACTCTTCCGCTGGGAAAAGGAAGAAAAGATCAGCGGCCGCTCGAAGCTCTGGATTCTCGCCGTTCTCGCTCCATTTTTCATCCTGGGTGCGCGCGAGGCAATCACTAAGCAAGGCCTCGAGAACGAAAAGATCCTGGCGCGCGAAACTCGCCGGAACCGCTCCATCCTGTTTCAAAACGTCCGCATCTTTAGCGGCGACGGCACCGTCATCTCAAACGGTGCCGTGCTGATCGGCAATGGAAAGATCGTCCAGGTCTTTCCGCATCCGCCGGTCAATACCAAGTCTCTCAATGCCGAAGTGCGCGAGGAACAAGGAAGGACGCTGCTGCCGGGGCTGATCGACATGCATGTTCACATAGGCGCACCCGGCGGCTTTTACAACGACACGTCCAAGTACGCGGATCCGAACTTGCAGGCCAGACGTCTGGCGGCCTATCTATACTGCGGGATCACGGCCGTGCGGAGCACCGGCGACTGGCTTGATCAAAGTCTGAAGCTGCGGCAGCGCGTCAATTCAGGCGCGTATCTCGGCGCAGAGTTCTACGCATACGGTCCGCTGTTCACAGCTCCGGGAGGCCATCCTACCGAGATACTCGGTTCCTTGCCACAGGCCATCAGAAGCATGGGCGAGCAGCAGTTCATTCGCCTGCCAAAATCGCCCGAAGAAGCGCGGCAGCAGGTCGATGCGCTGAAGGCCGCCGGAGTGGACGGCATTAAGGCCGTGCTCGAAGCCGGTTCTCCCCAGTGGCAGCTCTTTAACAGGCTCGACACTCGCATCTACGACGCCGTCATTGCGGAGGCGATCAAAGATAGACTGCCCACAGCCACTCACACCGGGAGCGCCGCCGATGTTGCAGATGCTGTCAACGCCGGTACGAACAGTGTTGAGCACGGCTCTTTGAAAGACAAAATCCCGGATCAACTGTTCGCGCGCATGAAACAAAAAGGCATTGCGTACGACCCGACTCTGAGCGTCGCCGAAGCGGTGGTTGCTTCGAGAACCGGCAGTATGGAATCGCTCGACGATTCACTGCTGCAACGCGCCGCCCCGGCCGATCTCATTTCAGATACCCGCAGTTGGCTCCAAAAGCAGAAAGCGCAGAATCCAAACGATTACAAGACGTTCCTGACTCTGGTCCGGCAAAATCTCTTGAACGCCTACCGCAGCGGAGTGCTTTTGATTGTGGGTTCTGACGCCGGCAACACTCTCGTCATTCACGGCCCCACCGTTCAGCGCGAGATGGAACTTTGGGTAAACGCCGGTATCCCGCCTGCCGTTGCCCTGACCGCGGCAACCTTCAACGCGGCCAAAGTGTTGCGTGCGGAAAAACGCCTCGGCTTGATAAAGGAGGGATACGACGCAACATTAGTTCTTGTGGATGGCGACCCGATTCAGGACATCAGCGCAACCGAGCGCATTTCCGATGTCTTCCTCAAAGGCGAAGAAGTCCCTCGTTGGGATCTGTTCAATCAGGACAAGAAATGAAGGAAGGCCAGCGGAAATTGAAAACGCTGGATCGAGTCCTCTCAAAGGCCGGTGCGGGTTCGAGAACCGAGGCACGCAGTTGGATCGGCGGCGGTCGCGTCCGCGTAAATGGAAAACTGATCCAGACGCCCGATCACTGGGTTGATCTCGGCCGCGACAAGGTGACGCTGGATGGGAAACCCGTCGTCTCCGCTCAGCGCCGCTACATTCTGCTTTATAAGCCGAAAGGCTATCTCGCAACATATCGTGATCCGCAGGGCCGGCCGACTATTTACAGCCTCATTCCCGAAGTCGGGCAATTTGTCGGGACCGTCGGAAGACTAGATCTCAACACCTCCGGCCTCCTGCTCCTCACGAACGACAACGATCTCGCCGAAGCCATCACAAATCCGGAACATGAGTTGCCGAAGACCTATCTGGTGAAAGCTTCGACGCTGCTGTCCGGCGAGCAGTTAGACCAGCTTGCCCAAGGCGTGGAATTGAGCGACGGCCTGACCCGTCCAGGTATCGTTAAGCGCCTGCGCGATTCCGGCAAATACACGTTTCTCGAACTGACAATCACCGAAGGGCGCAACCGTCAGGTCCGGCGGATGATCGAACATGTGGGGAGCAAAGTCCTGAAGCTTGTGCGAACCAGCATCGGGCCGTTGACGCTCGAGGGTCTGACGATCGGCCAGTGGCGCGAACTAACATCCGACGAAGTCAAAATCTTGAAGAAAGCCTGCTCGAGACCGAGGAGACAACGTTAGCGTGTCGCTCCGGTGCCCGGCATTTTCAAGACTTGGAATAAGTTGTTGTAGTCATCCGTCCAGATGCGCATGTTCCGGCGAGCTTCGAAAGGAATCGTGTGATGCTTGATTCCCTCGTTCTGCAGGATCGTCGAATTCCGTGTGACCAGCACCCAGTCCGCGGCAAGAATCAAACTGTCCTCGTCCACATGGTTGTGTACGAGCACTGCCCGATATCCCGCCTGCTCGGCAAGTGTCCGCACTACGTCCGCGAGATCGAGATACTGGTTCGAAACGTGGAACGCCAACACTCCATCGGGCTTTAGATGGCGCCGATACAGCTCGAACGCCTCGCGAGTCAGAAGGTGGACGGGTACCGCGTCCCCAGAGAATGCATCCAGCGCGAGGACATCAAAGGGCATCGGCGTCTCGCGCTCGAGCGAAAGCCGCGCGTCGCCCGTAACGATTTCTACTTTTGCCTTCGTCTCCCGCAAGTAGAAGAAAAGGGACCCGGCAATATCCTCGACTTGAGGATTGATCTCGTAGAAACGAAATGTATCGCCGGTATCGCCATAGGCGGCGACGGTCCCGACTCCGAGTCCAACCACTCCCACGCGCTTCGGATGCGGAGAACAGTCGCGGAGCAGAATGCCCACGCCAGAGTCCGGTCCATAATATGTAGTCGGCCGCAAACGCCCTGGAATCCGGACAAATTGCGCCCCATGTTCGATGGTGCCGTTATACAAAGTCCTACTCTGCATCGGCCCCGCGTGAGGAGTTTGCACGACGCGAAGCGAACCGTAGAAGCTGCGCACCAGGGTCAATGCGTTTTCATCGAAGCCCCGGACGTTTGCGATGAACACTGCCGCCATGCCCGCCGTCATCGCTGCCCAGAGCAGCCGGGTATTCCACCCATCCGGCCAGCTCACAAGCAGCGCGAGTCCCGCCGTTACAACAAGAGTGAACGGCAGCTCATACAGCCCTTTGAAGAACTGAGGGGCGATCAGCCCGACGAACACAGCTCCGATCGCTCCGCCCGCCGTGATCGCCACGTAGAAAGTAGTGAGGTTCGAGGGATCGGGTCTGCGACGATACAGCTCTGAGTGACAAAACATCGCCCCGGCGAATAGCCCGGCAAGCAATGCCGGAACTGCCACCGGGATCGCCTCGATGGCGTTGATGTCGTAAATTGCATATCCGAGCACGCCCAGCCCAAACGCCAAAACTCGCAGCCAAAGGGGACGGCTGCGGCCGCCGAATTCGCTGAATGCAACGATAAAGGTCATCAGATACGTCGCAAGCGGCAGTATCCACAACAAAGGGACAGGCGCGACATTCTGCGTCAGATAGTTCGTAACTGAAAGCAGCAGCATCGAGCCGCAGGCCGAGAGCGCGAGCCAAAAGGCCAGATTTCGGGTATCAAGCGATCCAGCCCGTTCGCGGGCTTTGCCCGCGTTCCCTTCACTCCGTGAGGACCAGGCTGCAGCAATACAGACTCCCGCGAACCACACGTAGGCAGCCGACCAGAGAACACGCTGCTCGCGCATCGAGAAACGCGGTTCGATCAGCAGCGGATATGCAAACAAGGCTGCAAATGATGCAGCGTTCGACAATGCGAAGAGTTTGTATGGCGCACGCAGTCCGGAACGAGCTGCCCAATGCTGCAGCAGCGGGCTTGTCGCCGACAGGACGGTAAACGGCAGCCCTATGCTGAGCGCCAACATCAGCAATATCGAGCGGATCGGGTGATCGGAGCTTCCCGTTGCCCAGCGGCTCGCAGGCCCGATTGGAAGCAAGAGCAGTGAGCAGGCAAGCACTGCCGTGTGAAGCCGCCTTTGTGCGGCTGCACTCAATCGCAACGAAAGCTGCTGAGAATACGCGTAGCCGGCAAGAAGAACGGTTTGAAAAAATACAAGGCACGTCGCCCACACAGCCGCCGTTCCGCCAAACCACGGCAGAATACGCTTGGCTACGATCGGCTCCAGTGAAAAGAGCAAGAACGAGCCCAGAAAAACAGCAAGCCCACACCAGACGGGTCTGGTTCGTTGCTCTGGAAGTTGATCACTCGAAACAGCGCTTTGCGGCTGAGGCAATCTTCAGCCTACCCGAGCGCTCCCATACAACACCTCAGACGGATACGATGGATAAAAGCCTATGAAACCTCGATGCTCGCGCTCCTCCCTCACCCGGCGAGACTTACTCGCTGCGGCTGCCGCCGCTCCTGCAACCGCGCTAACCGCTTCCCGCCTCGCGGCGGCGAATGCCCCATCGAGTTCCGTCAGCATCGTTCGCTGCCGAACATACGATGACTTCCACCGGCAACTCGCGACAGCGTTCAACAACGTTGGCGGAATCGAAAAGCTGGTCCGTGGCAAGACAGTTGCAATAAAGCTCAATCTCACCGGCGGCCCGGACGCATTCCCGGTATCACCAGCGCTTCCGTTCCGGACGGATGCACGTACGCTTACGGCTACTGTTGCGCTGCTCGCTCAGGCTGGCGCTCGCCGGGTCCGAATTATTGAGAGCTTCTTTCCCGCATCGCAAGATCTGGCGCTGTGGAGCCGGTACGGCATCGACGTCAACGGGATCGGCAAGTTGGGCGTGCCGGTCGTATGGGACAACGTGCAGAACCTCGGTCCTTACAAAAGCTACACGCGTCTGAAGGTTCCAAGCGGCGGGCTAATGTATCCCTCCTACGACATGAACCAGGCTCTCGTCGACTGCGACGTCTATTTTTCGCTTGCCAAGATGAAAGATCACGGCACAGCAGGCGTGACGCTTTCGATGAAGAATAATTTCGGCAATTCCCCTTGCTCGCTATACGGCGGGGACTGTGGACCGGACGGAAACGAACAACCGACCGAGGTCCGTGTCGCGGTTCTCCACCGGGGAACGACTAAGGCGCCGAAGGGCGTCGCTCCCGAACTCGATCCGAACTCACCGCGTGACCCAGGATACCGAGTCCCGCGCGTCACGGTCGATCAGGTCGGAATCCGGCCGATTGATGTCGCGATTATCGATGGTGTTGAAACGGTTCGCGGCGGCGAGGGCCCCTGGCTCCGCGGGTTGGAAAAGATGACGCCCGGGGTCATTGTTGTAGGACGCAACCCTGTGTGCACCGATTCCGTTGCAATGGCAGTTATGGGCTACAATCCGCGTGCAGACCGGGGCACGGCGCCTTTCCACGTTGGCGATAATCACCTAAAGCTTGCCGAATCAGTCGGATTAGGCACGACTGATTTGACCCGTATTGAAGTCGTGGGCCTTTCAATCGATGCGGCACGAATCAATTTCGGTCCAGGTGCCGTGGGCAAGAAATTAAATGAGTTGAAATCGTAAGTACGATGACGTTTTTACGTTGAATTCCATACGAAGAAGCGTCAGTATCTCTGTATGAGCAGTACGGCTTCAACGAATCCGAAATACAACGGCACTCATCCCTGCCCGCAGTGCGGAGCGGTATCTCATTGGACCTGTATGGACGAGCAACGGCTCGTCATTCGTGTTGATTGCAACGGGCCATGCGGCACATTCGAGAACACGTATGCGGAACTTCAATCCAAGCCGCAGTTCCATCGCACCACGCCAACCGTGCTGACGCACTAGCCTGCAAGCTTTCAGTGTCGACAGCCCCCATCTGTCCCAAGTCCGACGGAATACTCGAATCGTCCCTTTACGTCAGGGATGTCGCAGTTTCAGTCCAGTTCTACCAAAAGATCTTCGGGTTTCGTGTCATTCAGGATTTCCAAGATCGTGGTTGCGCCATGCAGGCCGGCAGCCGTCAAGTGTTGTTGCTATTCAAAAAAGGCGGGTCACTTTCGATCACATCTCCTCATGACGGCGAAGGGGAGCATCATCTTGCATTCGCAATTGCTGCTTCGGAGCTGTCGAAATGGGAGCAATGGCTAG
>JAFARV010000143.1 GCA_019245255.1 Acidobacteriaceae bacterium
AAGGGCAGCATCATAGGAAAGTCCTCGGGATACCAAGAACCGAACTGTCAAATTAAAGCCCTTTTGATATGCTTTCCCGTACTCTTCAGCTGTCATTCTTCGCTTACCGCTCCTGAAGTATAAAGTCTGTAATCTTGTATTTACCGGCTTCCAACGGTTCGGAAACCGGAAGCGCTGATGGTCTCTTTTTTTGCCATCTTTTTACGATCACCTTACGCGATCGCTATGCAGTCTGCTTTTAGGCAGTTTTCGTACCATAGCGGTGTGCGATTGCCAATCGGGCAGGCGCAGGGCTGGGAGGAACAATGGATTCAGTGGCTTACAGCGAGCTTCCTGGGAGACGGCTTCGCAATGTTAGACGAAGAATGGGGCTACGCGCGCAGCAAATCTTTCAGGGCGGTGCAAAAAATTCCGTTCCGCGACGTCGCGCACGAATCAGAATACCGGTTGTAATCATCACAAAATTTACCCCGGCACGCGCGAACTACGGTCGGACATTTGCAGCGATTTGTGACGGAAGATACAGTGCCCCGAGGGACTGAAATAAGCGGCTACTTAGGGAAACGCCGAGTTGGTTTATACGCGAGTTAGTGCTATGAACCAGGGCGCGAACTTGCTTCGGCGGACGGGAGCTGCAGCGGGGCGTGCGTTCCCCGCTGCATGAGCCACAGTGGAAGTGGTTAAGTTGTCGAGCGCTTCGCAGTGATCTCGCGAGACGGCCCGCGATTCGCTTCTACCTTCAATTTCAGAGTGTCACCGGAAACAGTTCCCTTATAGTGGCGGGTGAATGAGTTGCCGTTGAATTCGCGGACCACATCGAAGGAGATGTTGTCGCCGTCGATCTTTCCATTCGAGATTTCAGCGTCTCCCATCCGGCCGCTGCTTACCGTGCCGGTGAGTGTGGTTCCATCGGCTTTCAGGTTGAAAACAGCCGTCATTGTCTCGCCATTGCGTCCTTGTACTTCAGCGGTCCATTTGCCGTCCACATCGGCTGCAATCGCCGCAACTGTAAGAAGACAGGAAAGCAGTACTAATCGAATTTTCATGCAGGGTTTCTCCTCGCTCGCGCATAGATGAGCGTCTTCTATTAACGGCGGGCCAACACGAGCGAAAGTTACACACGGTGCGGTGCTAGCCCGATACTGAATGAATGCGGATCGGAATCACGTGCTACCCGACGTACGGCGGCAGCGGCATTGTGGCAACGGAACTCGGGCTGGAACTGGCGCATCGCGGGCACAAGGTTCACTTCATTTCTTACGCCTCCCCGATCCGCCTGGATTGGGATACGCCGGGAGTTTACTATCACGAAGTTGATGTATCGACTTACCCACTCTTTCAGTACCCGCCGTATTCGCTAGCGCTTGCTTCGCGCATGGCGGAAGTGGCCGAAACGTATGAACTTGACCTGCTGCATGTGCACTATGCGATCCCACATTCGATCTCGGCGCTGCTGGCGCAGCAGATGACAACGACGAGACATCTACCGTTCATAACCACTCTGCACGGGACCGACATCACACTGGTTGGCGCCGACCGGTCCTATTTCCCGATCACCAAGTTCTCGATCGAGCGATCGGACGGCGTGACAACTATCAGCGACTACATGCGCAAGAGAACGATTGACTTCTTTGGAGTTCAAAATCCGATTGAGGTCATTCACAACTTTGTAAATTGCGCCCTCTACAAGCCCGATCCGGAAGCACAGCGGCGCCGCCCAAAGCGCATCCTGCATATTTCAAATTTCCGGCCGGTCAAACGTGTGCTGGATTGCATTTATGCGTTTGCGGAGGTGCGCAAGGAGGTGGATGCTGAGCTCGTTATGGCGGGCGATGGCCCTGACCGTGGACCGGCGGAGCGGCTGGCGCACGAGTTGAACGTGAACCGGTATGTGCGGTTTCTAGGCAAGCAGGATCATATGGAACGTCTGATTCCGGGCATGTACGCGCTTCATCTGCCTAGCGAAATGGAGGCGTTTGGCCTGGCCGCGCTCGAAGCGATGGCTTGCGGTGTCCCTCCGGTCGCAACCCTGACCGGGGGTGTGCCCGACCTGATTACGGACCAGGTCGATGGTTTCATGGAGCCCGTCGGCGACACCAAAGCTCAAGCCGTCCGACTTGCCAGTCTTCTCAGCGACGACCGGCTGCACGCCCGGATATCGGCTGCCGCCCGGGAATCGGCGGAGCGCCGGTTCTCGACCGACCTCATCATCCCTCGCTACGAGCGCTATTACGAAGAAGTCCTCCAGCGGACCCGCGGGAACTTACAGCGGTCCGCCGGTATCTAATGGAATAGAGCCAAAAGAGCCACGCGCCTCCGACGGCGTAAGTAGTACGATACAAGCAAATGGGTCAGCCTTTAACGGCAAATCCGGGGGCGCTATCAATTTTAGCGGGCGCCCAAAGTGGAGTTTCAGAAGAAGATGCTCGAATCCTACGCGGTTTGAGGGCGGGAATTGACGAGGCCTACGAAGAGCTCATTGAGCGTTACCAACAGCCGGTCTACGGAATGGTGTATCGCCTGTTGGGAAACAGCAACGACGCGAGCGACGTGGCACAGGATGTCTTTTTAAAGATCTTCAGGAGTGTCGGCTCGTTTCGGGAGCAAAGCAGCTTGCGTACGTGGATCTACCGCATAGCGGTTAACGAAGCGCACAATCACCGGCGCTGGTTCACACGCCACTGCCGCCACGAGGTGCCTATCGAAAGCGACCGGGAAGACCAGCTTGCTGCATCCGTCGAATGCGCTGCCGATCCGGCCCGCTCGCCGTTTGATCAGGCCTTGAACAGCGAAACCCGAACACTGATCGAGCAGGCCCTGACGAGGATTAATCCGACGTTTCGTACGGCGGTAGTTTTGAGGGATATAGAGAACCTAAGCTACGAGGAGATCGCCGAGATTTTACAGTTGTCCCTCGGGACGGTGAAATCAAGAATCCTGCGCGGCCGTGAAGCGCTGCGACGGGAGCTGACGGAACGTCTTGACCCGGGTTTCGCGCAAGCGTACACCTGATGGAGACTTCGGAGATGGAACGCACATGACCTGCTTTACGGCCAAGCGTAAGAGTACCGCGTACGTGGATGGGAGGTTGCGCGAACAGGACCGAAGCCGGGTCACGCGACACCTTCGGGACTGCGACCCATGTGCATCCTACTTCGATCAGATCGCGTGCCTGCGGTCGGGATTGCAAAGTCTCCCCGCGCCGGAAGCGCCGCTGAACCTGAAAACGCAGCTGCGTGTCATAGCATCTCGGGAGCAGCACACACTTCTGGAAACGCGTGGTTCCCGCATTGAGTATCTCTGGACGAAGTGGAGATTTCGCATCAACCAGTTGATGCGACCACTGACCATTCCCGCGACCGGCGGCCTGCTGTCCAGCATTTTCCTGTTTCTTATCTTTTCTCTCGCGTTCAGTACGAGCACTCGGGTGGTCGCCTACGATGTGCCTGTCGTTTATGAAGATCGGGTCGGCGCAAATCTTGTCCCGATGAGCGTGCACTCGTCCGTATTTTTCAATATCAGCCTGGATGGCCACGGACACATCCAAGACTATTTGATTCGCGATGCGTACGACCAGTTCACCGGTGAGGGCGGCGCATTGGTGGCGCACGACATCGCATTGCCGAATTTCCCATCGCGCGCCGTTGGCGGTGACATCAGTATTCTGGTGACACCGATCGTGTATCGGCAGTAAACCGGACCGCGAGCATGGCCGGAATCTAAGCGTACGCGTTCAGCGACGTGATGCTCATGTGCCGTAGACGGCTGGGTACCGGACCGTTGCTGTTCTAAACTGAGGCTTGCCGCGCAAGCTTGGCCAGCATTTTCTTACAAGCGAAGCTGTTCTCAAGCGGATTGCCGCGGCGGCTTGTCCTGAACACACAGAGCGCGTCGTCGAAATTGGACCCGGCCGAGGCGCACTCACACGGCACCTATTACCGCATACGAATGAGCTACACGCGGTGGAGTTGGACGAGGTGTTGGTAACACGCCTTCGAAACCAATTCCACGATAACCCGAAGCTGTACTTGCACCATGCGAATGTACTCGAGACCGACCTTGCGCAATGGGGACCCGCTGTAATTACCGGCAATCTGCCTTACTACATCACTTCACCGATTGTGGAAAGATTCCTAAGTCTGGGACCGGACTTCAAGAGGGCGGTATTTCTGATGCAGTTGGAGGTCGCGCGGCGAATTACAGCCAAACCGGGATCCCGCGATTACGGCTACCTGTCGGTCTTCGCGCAGTTAGTGTCCGAGGTTGACACTGTCGTAACGGTACCGCCAGGAGCGTTTTCGCCTCCGCCCAAGGTTGATTCCGCAGCCGTACTTTTCAGACGCCGCGAGGTTGTTCCGCATTTATGGCGATCTGTCCTCAAGCTGGCGAGCCATGCCTTCGCACATAAACGAAAGAACCTTCGCAACAATCTTCGCCCATTTTACGGAGCCATTATTGACAACCTACCTGAAGTTAACCTACGGGCGGAACAGTTGAGCGTGGAACAGTTTATCAGCCTGCACGATCGTCTCGTTTCGTACACTGAGACTGCATGATCAGGGTTCGTTTTGCGCCATCGCCGACGGGCTATCTGCACATCGGCAGCGCGCGTACGTTCATTTTCAACTGGCTCTTTGCGCACAAACACAAAGGCACGATGGTTCTGCGAATAGACGATACAGATGTAGACCGCAACACTGAAGCATCACTGAACTCCATTTACGAAGGCCTGAACTGGCTCTCTCTCCCGTGGGATGAGTTCTACCGGCAATCTGAGCGGCTCGATCTGCATCGAAAGCTTGCCTACGACTTACTCGAGCGCGGCCTTGCATATCGCGATTTCACGCCCGCTTCCTCCGATGCTGAAGGCAAGGCTCACGAATCCGGGCCTTGGCTCTGCAATCCCGAGATGCGGGAGATGTCCACGGAAAAAAGTGAACGCAGAGCGGCGTCAGGTGAGCCGTTTGGGATCCGTTTTCGCGTCGAAAGAGAACCGCCTTATGAGATTACTTTCCCAGACGAGGTGTATGGCCAGCAGAGTAAGTTGACAGCCGATATCGAAGATTTCGCCTTGCTACGAAGTAATGGCATGCCAACTTATCACCTGGCATCGTGCGCCGATGATATTGATTTGAAGATTTCGCATGTTGTTCGCGGTCAGGATCATTTGACAAACACTTTCAAACATATCCTGCTGTTTGAGGCTGCCGGCAGGCACTTGCCGGCTTTCGCACATCTACCCTTGCTGACTGCACCGGACGGTTCCAAGTTATCGAAGCGGAGGCACGGAGCGGTTGTGAGTGTCATGACCTACCGCGACGA
>JAFARV010000145.1 GCA_019245255.1 Acidobacteriaceae bacterium
TGCGGCCCATCCAGGTTGCGTCGCGGCGAGCGAGGTAGTCGTTGGCGGTCAGCACATGTATGCCGCGGCCCTTAGAAGCGAACCAAACGACGGCGGGCACAGCGGCAAGTGTTTTTCCTTCCCCTGTTTGCATCTCGGCAATGTGCCCGTTTTGCATGGCGAGCGCGCCTTCTAACTGCACCTCGAACATCTCGAGGCCAAGCACGCGTCGGGCGATCTCGGCGGTGAGAGCGAAAATCTCAATTACATCGGCGGATGCACGCGCATCTTGAGCTGCTGACTTGAGCTCGTCATCGGTTAAGCGGGACAACTCTTGCCGACGCTTTGAAATGGCTCGCAATTCGCGTTTGGGTTGGCGATATACAGACTCGCGATACGCGAGACCGAGCGGACGTAATAAGCCCTGCAAATTCAAATGCAGTTTCTCTTACCGGTTTCGCCGGACGTCTCTGTGTACTTCCTTGACGGTGAAGCCCGCTTTCTTGAGGCGCTTGTAGATCTCGCTGGCGATGAGAACCGAACGATGCTGTCCGCCCGTGCACCCGAAGGAAATCGTCAAATAGCTCTTGCCTTCCCGGATGTAGTGCGGCAGCAGATAGATGAGCAACTCCGAAATTTTGTTGATGAACTCCATCGTTTGGGGAAACGAGCGGATGAAGCGGGCGACGCTCGGGTGGCGTCCGGTGAGCTCCTTGAACTCCGGAATGTAATTCGGATTGGGGAGAAAGCGCACGTCAAAAACAAGATCGCTGTCGGCAGGCACGCCGTGACGAAAACCGAAGCTGTTCACGTAAATCACGATCTTATTGGTGTCTTGCTGCTCCTGAAACTTGGCCGAAATGATGCGGCGCAATTCATGGACATTGAGCTTCGAGGTGTCGATGCAAAGATCCGCCAACGCAGCGATGGGGGCCAGCCGTGAGCGCTCGTCTTGCAGACTGTTGAGAACTGTGGACTCGGCGCCCAACGGATGCGGCCGGCGCGTTTCACTGAAACGGCGGCGTAACACCTCGTCTTCCGCGTCGAGAAACAATAGCGTACATCTGAGCTGCTTCTTCAAGTCCCGGTAGAGTTCCGGGAATTGCTTCAGCGCTTCACCCTCGCGTATGTCGATGGCGAGCGCCGCGCGCCGCCGACTTTTCAGATCGAGTGTGAGGTCGGCAAACTTGGGAAGAAGCGGGAGAGGCAGATTGTCCACCGCATAAAAGCCCAGATCTTCGAATGTTTTGAGCGCGGTCTGTTTGCCGGAACCGCTCATGCCCGTGATGATGACGAGGTCTGCCCGGGCCGGGTTCTCGGCGGGAGCCAACGGCTCGATTTGTCCACTGACCTGCGGCTTGGCCTTGGGCATACCTTGAGTGAATTGATGGGGCGAGCGAAAATTCGCGCCCGCCAACACCGAGTTTATCGCCGCGGGAGCTTACGACTCAATCAAATCGAAGTTGCCGTCGGGCCGCCGGACAAGAACTGAAAGGCAGTTTTTGGCCGCGTCACGATATACGAAATAGTCCTGATTGTTTTCGATTTCGATCAGCGCCTCTTCGAGGGTCATGGGTTTGCTATTTTCCCGATAGTCGACCCGAAAGATGCGCGGCTTGCGAGCGCCGCTGCCATTCGGACTTAGCGATTTTTGGGTAGGGGTCGAGGGCTCACTTGCGGGGTTGGGAAAAGTCTGGTCCCAGTTCTCTTTAGAACTGCGAACGGTCTTTGGATCGCGATGGGTGTCGCGCCATCTGTTGCGCAGTTTAAGCACCTGGGTCTCGAGCTTCTCGATCGCGTTGCACACTGCGATCTCGAGATCGGCGTCACTGCCTTCGGCAATGAGGTTATGATCGTAGAACTTTACCTCGATGCCAATCTTGTGCAGGTGTCGCTCAACCTGGTGAACGATGTGCGCCTCGCGTTCGCCGCGCTGCTCGACATGTTTACTCAACCTGGACAGTTTGGTGGTGATCTTCTCTTCCAGATCGGGAGTGAAGTCTTTTGTTTTTCCGGAGTAAGTGAGCCTCATGGGTGCCTCCACCAGCGGCAACGCATTCTATTGCGCCCCGCATCGGATAGCGCCTCGCCCGAAGGCTAGGCGCGAATTCTTCTTTGGTGTGTTGACGGAATTTTCAT
>JAFARV010000153.1 GCA_019245255.1 Acidobacteriaceae bacterium
GAGCACCCGGTGAACGCCGCGGAGCTGACCAATACCTGCAGCAAAACTCTGGACGGCGGGCCCATGACAGTCTTCGACGCCGGCGCCTATGCAGGCGAAGCACTATTCGAGACGCTAAAGGCAGGCGACAAACGCCTGATCGGCTACGCCGTCGACTACGGCACGCGCGTAGAACAGGATTCCGACTCCGGAAACCAGAGCGTGCGCGAAGTTCACGTCCGTAACGGCAACATCGAAATCCGCTATGCGCAGCACGAAACGCGCACCTACAGTGCCACCAATGTCGATTCCAAACCGAAGACCCTGATCATCGAGCAGGAGAACGGTAGTTACTCCCTGATCTCGCCCAAACCAATCGAGAAAACCGCAAAGGCCGATCGCTTCGAGTTGAAACTGCCGGCCAATGGTTCCGGGAAACTTACCGTTGAGCAAGAGGAAGTGACGTCACAAACATACGTCGTCGCAAACAGCACGCCCGATTTCCTGGTCTCGATTGTTTCAAACCGGCAACTCTCGCCTGCTGCGCGCACAGGGTTGCAGTCGATTGCGGATTTGAAGAGCAGGCTGGCCGAAACCAACTCGGCGCTCTCGAGTTCAAAATCAGCGCTCGATGATCTGACAGCGGACCAGACCCGCCTGCGCGCAAATATCGATAGTCTGAACCGGGTGAAGGGTCAGGAAGATCAGGTTCGCAAGTACTCTGGCCAGTTGTCAGATAACGAAGCTCAAATAGCGAAACTGCGCGATCAGCGCCGGGATCTCGAACTTACGCAGGCGAAACTGAACGGACAGCTTCGCGATGAGATCCAAAAACTGGACTTTTAGTTACGCAGTGCGCAGCGCCGGCGAAGCTGAGCCGTCCAGGCTGAGGGCCTTCCGGAGATCTGCTTCGACGGTCTGACGCAGCTCTGTTCGGTCGATGAGTGTCTGTCGGGCATTTTCACGGCCCTGACCAATGCGCTCGCCACGATAGCTGTACCACGAGCCGCTCTTTTCGAGGACCGCATGCTGGACACCGAGATCGACGATATCGCCTTCGCGTGAAATGCCTTTGCCGTAGAGAATATCGACTTCGGCTTCCCTGAAGGGGGCAGCAATCTTGTTTTTGA
The DNA here is from genome assembly GCA_019245255.1 of Acidobacteriaceae bacterium. Taxonomy (GTDB): domain Bacteria; phylum Acidobacteriota; class Terriglobia; order Bryobacterales; family Bryobacteraceae; genus Bog-105. Next base: position 1,110 of record JAFARV010000153.1, read on the forward strand.
CGATCTTGATCTTGGTGCGATTTCCGACCACGACGTCGCCATCCTTGATGGCTGTGCTCTTGCGGACCTCAGTGCGGACGGAAGCGTAAAATTTCAGTGCCCGGCCGCCAGTCGTTGTTTCGGGATTTCCGAACATCACGCCGATTTTTTCACGCACCTGATTGATGAAAATGAGGCAGACATTCGCACGCGAGACGGAAGCAGTCAGCTTACGCAGGGCCTGCGACATCATGCGCGCCTGGAGGCCCATGTGGCTGTCGCCCATTTCGCCCTCGATCTCAGCTTTTGGCGTCAGCGCCGCGACAGAGTCGATCACGATGACGTCAATCGCCTGCGAGTTCACCAGAGCCTGTGCGATTTCAAGGGCCTGCTCGCCGTAGTCGGGCTGGGAGACGATCAGGTTCTCGCAATCAACGCCCAGCTTCGCCGCATAGGTCGGATCCAACGCGTGTTCGGCATCGATGAATGCTGCGGCGCCGCCCGCTTTTTGTGCTTCGGCGATAACATGCAGGGCCAGAGTCGTTTTTCCGGACGATTCGGGACCAAACACCTCGACGACCCGGCCTCGGGGAAAGCCGCCCGCACCTAGCGCATGATCGACCGCGATTGAGCCGGTCGAGATAACCTCGACAGGCAATGCTGCCCGCGAGCCGAGCATCAGCACTGAGCCTTTGCCGAACTGCTTGTCCATCTGTGCCAGAGTGGCGAGAATCTGTCGCTTGCGATCGTCCATAAAATTCCTTGCAGAAGCGAAGTTACGCGAAAGCGCTGAGCCTCTCGGGTAGATCGATGCAAGAAAAAACCGAGCTACGAATAGTACTTTAGTGACTCAAACGTACTAGCGGCCGCGATATGATAACCGACGCTGCACTCATGACCGGCAAAGCTCTCATTTGTCTTGCGTTGCTGCCAGTTACGTTGTCCGCGGCGAGCCTGCCTCGGCGCGGCCCGCTCAAGCAGGATCTCTCCTGGAAGCGATACACAAACAAAACCTTGGGATACTGCCTCAGCTACCCTGCGCGTTGGGTGCGAGGCGAGGCATTCGATGGAACAGGGATGTTCTTCGAGACTGGGGTAAAGAAGTTCTCGTTACCAATCGGCGAGATGGATATAGGCGTAAGCTCGGCCACGGACGAGCTGCCACAGCTCGTCGCGATTCATCTGGACGGGATCAAGAAATTTCAGCGGGCACGCGACATGGAGATTCTGGACCGCCGGACGCTCAATCTCGCCGGGGCGCAGGCACTGTTCACCAAAGACCGCTATACCGATCCGCTGGAGAAGGAGAACTGGATCGAGGAGTTCGTGCTGGCCCGTTATAAGAACGCTTTGTACCGGTTGGAAATGGTGTGCCGTGCCGAACACGTTGAGCGTTTCGAACCGATGTTTTCGCGATTTGTGAAGACGTTCCGTTTCGAATGCAACTCCAGGCGGTCGTCGGGACATCCCAATATCAATGAAGTTGAAATTGCTCCTGGCGTGCAGCATAGCCGGATCCCTGCTGGCGGCGGATCAGAAGTGGACCAGGAAGGAATACACGGAATGGACGCCGGCGCAGATCGAACAGGTTCTCAATGATTCGGCGTGGGCGCGCCACGTTGCAGCATTCATAGGTACCACGGACGAAGACCCTCGAACGTATCCGGTAAAAGGCCCGACTGCGGGCGACATAGGACTCGGCGGCCCAAGGAGTACTGACGACTGGTTCCCTGTTGGAAAGCTGCCCAGCACGAAAATGCCTACGCTGCCGGTAACGGTGCGTTGGGACAGCGCACTGCCGGTTCGCGAAGCACTGGTGCGATCGCATTCGGCCGAAGCACGTGATACCGAAAACACCCTTGCCACGAGGGACAAGTACTACGTTCTCACCATCCTGGGCCTCGGGACCGCAGGGAACTCGGATAAGACGATGCTGCGTCAGGGATTGTTGAACGAAGCTCGTCTGATGCGGCACGGTAAGAAGCCGATAATGCCGGAAGACGCGCGGATCGACGAAAAGACCGGAACCATTCAGATCTTCTTCCCCAAGACCGATCCGATCACCCTCGACGATAAAGAGGTAGCGTTCGGGACAGTTTTTGGGACCGTGCAGGTGATTCAGCGCTTTCGGCTGAAGGACATGGTCTACAAAGGGAAGCTTGAACTGTAAACCTCAGACGGCGTGCCGCTGGGTCTTGCCGAGCAGGTGCTTTGCTTTTGAAATCGCCTGCGATTCCGCTTCTTCGAGCGTATCGCCCTGGAAGCGCGCCAGGCATGCTCCCGGCGAAACGTTGTCGGCTTGGACAACGTACTTGTCGCCCACTCGATAGCTGGTCAGGCGAACCGGCCAGCCGTGCAGTTCGATCTGACGTTCTTGAAAATTCGCTGTTTTCGTTGCGCTCATGACTCCTCCTATGCTGCTGCGCCGCGCTCGATTGGCGCGCCGACCAGATTGCCCCACTCGGTCCAGGAACCGTCGTAATTCTTTACGTCATTGACCCCGAGCAGGTATTTCAAAACGAACCAGGTATGGCTGGACCGCTCGCCGATGCGGCAGTAGGCAATGGCCGCTTTTGAAGCTTCCACTCCTTCGGCCCCATACAGCGCCTTCAGTTCGTCGAATGATTTGAAGGTCCCGTCGTCGTTGCAGGCCTTACCCCACGGCACGCTGCGCGCGCCAGGAATGTGCCCGCCGCGCTGGCAGGTCTCCGGCAGTCCGGGAGGGGCCAGAATCTCGCCTGTGAACTCCTGCGGGCTGCGGACATCGATGAGCGTTGCGGCTTTCTGTTTCAGCGCGTCCTGGACTTGCGGGAGGAACGCTCGGATGGACGTGTCCGGCTCCTGCGCTCGATATTGCGTCTGGGGAAACTTCGGGATGTCCTGAGTCAATTCGCGGCCATCTGCAATCCACTTCTTGCGGCCGCCGTTCAGCAGCCGGACGTCTTTGTGGCCGTAAATCTTCAGTTGCCAGAAAGCCCAGGCGGCAAACCAGTTGTTGCTGTCGCCGTAGATCACAACGGTTGTTTCCGGGCTGATGCCGGACTTCGATAGCAGCGCCTCGAGATCCTTTTTCGAAAGGATGTCGCGGCGAACTGTATCGCAAAGCTCCTGGTTCCAGTTCCAGCCGACTGCGCCGGGGATGTGGCCCAGATCGTAAGCCGCTGTATCTACATCGACTTCGGCAATGCGGACGGAGGGGTCGGAAAGCTTGCCTGCGAGCCACTGGGTGTCCACGAGGACTTCAGGGTGAGCATACTCTGCCATAAGAGACAACTTAACACACCAATCCCTATCGAGAAAGTAGTGTCACGTACTGCTCAACACGGAATCAGCGACTTAGGACGAAATTACCGAACGAACTGGCCTTGGGTTTGTTTTTTCAGCTTGCAAGTGCAGGCGGCTGCGCGGATTGCCTGACGGTCAAACTAGTAGAAATGCGGTACTCCTGGCCGCCGTGCTCCGGCTCGGAGATCATCGACCAGAGCGCGCTGAAGGCGACCTCGCCGATTCGTCGCCGCGGGACCGAGATGGTGGTGAGAGCGGGCTGAGTGTATTCCGCGAAGGTAATGTCATCGAAGCCGACGACGGAAACCTGCTCCGGAACCCGAACGCGCTGATCGTAGGCGCAATGGAGCACGCCGATGGCGGTCAGGTCGTTTCCACAAACGATTCCGGTCGGCGGATCCGAAATGAGGAGACTAAAAGCCGCCGAGTAGCCGCCTTTGACGCTGAAGTCGGCATCGACGGTCTTGTCCGGTTCGATTCCATGGCGCTCAGCTGCCCCAATGAAGGCGGTTTTGCGACGGACAGCAGATGGCAGATAAGGCGGGCCGCCCACGTACGCGATGCGCTTATGTCCGAGCCCGGCCAGATAGTCGACCGCCTGCTCGATGCCGTTCTCGTATTCGAGCACCAGGTTGCTGATGTACGGTCCGACCCGGCCCAGATCGAGGTACACGGCTGCGATCCGGTGACCGGCGAGAGTGTCAACGATGGTGGGGTCGATCTGGGAAGTCAGCACCGCAATCCCAGGAACTTGTAGCCCGATGAGCCGTTTGACGGAATTGAGCGTTCGCTCAGCGTCGTAATTGGTATTCAGCAGGAGCGCGTCCATGCCGGACTCTAAGGCGCAGTCCTGGAAGGCAGCGGTCATTTCGGGGAAAAACGGATTGCGGACATCGGAGACCAGCAGTCCCAGGAGCGAACTCCTGCCGCGCGCCAGGTTGCGCGCCGCAAGGTTCTGAGAATAACCGAGTTCACGAACCGCCTCAAGCACCCGGTCCTTGGTCTGCTTGCTGGCAACCCGAGTACCATTGAGAACGTGCGAGACCGTAGCGGTAGACACGCCCGCCCGCAGAGCAACATCTTTGATGTTTACCGCCACCGTATTTGCCTCGAACGATCCAGAATCACGACGCTTTATTCGCGAACCCGATCAATGAACTTATGCAATCGATCCAGACCGCGCTCCAGCTCTGTCATGGATGCTGCGTATGATATGCGAACGTGATTTTGAGTGCCGAACGCCTCGCCCGGAACCACTGCGACATGAGCCTCTTCGAGCAGCGCGGTCGCGAACTCGAAAGAATTCGCCAGACGCCCGCCTGAAAAGGCGACGCTGATATTCGGATACGCGTAAAACGCACCCTTGGGCATGACTATAGAGACGCCGCGAATCTGGCGTAGCCTTTCGATGACGAAATCGCGCCGGCGGCGGTACTCAGCGAGCATCTCCGCCACAGATCCCTGGGGGCCGCGCACGGCTTCAACAGCGGCCTTCTGAGCAATCGAGGTTGGATTTGAGGTGCTATGGCTCTGCAGCTTCATCATCGCTCCGATCACGTGCGCCGGTGCAAGAGCAAAGCCCACGCGCCATCCGGTCATGGCATAAGTTTTCGAGAGCGAGCCGGCAACAACCACGTGTTCCTTGGCTCCCGGAAGCGCCGCGATCGAAAACGGCTGGGAGTCATAGAGGAAGCGGCAGTAGCACTCATCGGTCATCAAATAAACGCCACGACGGGATGTCAGATCGAAGATGGCCTTGAACTCTTCCCTGGAGATGACGCCGCCGCTCGGGTTCGAGGGCGAGTTGATGATCACCAGCTTCGTTTGCGGGGTGATGTGACGAGCAATCATCGCGGCGCTGACCTCAAAACCGGTGCTCTCGTCGGTTTGGACGAACACGCAGCGTCCGCCCGCGTAGTTGACGACGTCCTTATACGTCACCCAATACGGGACTGGAATGATAACCTCATCGCCCGGATTAATCAGAGCCTGGGTGACATTGAAGATGGCATGCTTTCCGCCAACCGTGGCCATGCACTCGGCAAACGAATAGTTGGTTCCGAAATCGATGTGGTGGCGCTCGCAGATTGCCTCGCGCAGCTCTTGCGTGCCGCCGGCATTTGTGTATTTGGTGAAATTAGCCTCAATGGCGCGGACAGCCGCCTGTTTTATATTGGCGGGTGTCGGAAAATCGGGCTCACCAGCTCCAAAATCCACAACATCAACACCTTCGCGGCGCAGACGTTCCGCGTCCGCCGAGACTTTCAGGGTCGAAGAGACACTGATGGTCGAAATGCGTTCAGCAAGTTCAGCAGTAGCGTGCATAAATCTTAAAGTTTACCTTGAATACGGAACTTTTCTCGGAGGCGTTCCGCTACGAGTGGGGGCACGAACCCGGAAACATCTCCGTTGAGGCGGAAAATTTCCTTGATCATGCGTGAGCTGACGAAGGAATATTCTTCGCCCGCCATCAGAAAAATGGTTTCCGTTTCAGGTCTCAGACGGCGGTTGATCAGCGCCATCTGTAGTTCGATTTCGTAGTCGGAGATAGCGCGGATGCCGCGGACAATTATGTTTGCGGACCGCCGGCCGGCGTAATCCACCAACAGGCCGCTGAAGGAATCCACTTCAACGTTTGCGATGCCGGAGGTGGCATGGCGCAGCATTTCGAGGCGTTCCTCGACGCAGAACAGTGGCTCCTTGAGTGTGTTGTTGAGAACAGCGACAATGAGGTGCTCGGCCAGGCGTGATGCGCGCGAGATGATGTCAAGGTGACCGTTCGTCAGTGGATCGAACGAGCCAGGGTAGATCGCGATCCGGCGATCGTGGCCGCTGCCGACGTCAACTGCCATCAGATTGAGTGTAACGAGGCGGGGCAGCCGGAAGAACCTGATGAACGGCGACCAGATTGCATCGCCTTCCCATGAGATAATTGTAGGAACGGATTCCGCCTCTGGAGTAGGGCCA
>JAFARV010000580.1 GCA_019245255.1 Acidobacteriaceae bacterium
TGGGGTTAACGTCTCCCAGGCGAACCAAGGCTCCTGCAATCTTCCCCTTCAGAAGTTTGTCCGGCGCGACATCGAACTGCTTTTCAAGATCAGGAATCGCCTGCTTCGCGCTGTTTTTGGCAATTTGCTCAATATCCCAAGGGCCAACGTCCCCTCTTCGGAGATCCTCCAAGGCTTTTGACACGTCCGTATCTGTCGCCGAGACTGGGGAGGCTTGGCTTGTCTGAGCTCTTACAGAAAGGATGGAGGTGGCACAAAGCAGGAGCGTAGAGAAAAGGCCGACTGTTTGGATTGATTTTCGTCCTCTCATTTGCACTGGACTCTCCTAAAGCTTAAGGTCATTGGACCTAGAGACGCCAGCGTGTCGCCGCCCTGGCTTTGTGAACCGGGCGGCCGCCACGTTCGCTGGGTCTTCTTACACATCGGCTGGGTCTTGCTTACTGGTATAAAGCGGTTTGAGAACCCGCTGGTAAGCCTGTGTGCGTGTCAAAGACTTCCGAAGTCACCAGGCAGGTTGAGGCGACCGCTCCGCCCGCTGCTGGTGCCGATCCCATCTGCACCGCCGGCAGGATCACCGCAAACGGAAGCCCCACAGCGCTTCCATCGAGGTCAAGAGCTTGCGCCTGTCCGGGCTCAAGATTGACGGATGCAGTTGGTCCGACGGGCGCTCCAGCGGCGTTTCCGAAGCTCAGGGTGGCAATGCAAGGATTACCTCCCGCTGCTTGCGCGATGAGGCGCATATTCTGTCGGGCGGAAATGGATTGCGGCCCTAGCTGGACGGCAGGTAATTGCAAGGAATTCCAGACCAGGTGAGGGTGATGCGGATAAGATTGGCAATAATCGTCACCTTCCGCAGCGGCTCCGAGCGCACAACTGGACACTTCGGCGGAAACTTGAATGGGTGGCGCAGGCAGGCCGTCGGCATCGACCGTCACCACAGGTATAACGTCCGGATGCGGGCTCCCGGCCGCACGCGTTCCGGGCTCAAACTGTACGCTTTGCACTTGACCCGGCACAATTCTTACGCGTTGCACTGGGCCAACTTGAGCACCGGTGAGGTCTTTGAAGGCAACGATGGCCTCGGCTTCCTGTTGCCGTTCTCCTACCTGATTTATGTCGATCGAAATTGGGCCGTATTGCGATCCTATTGGCGGCAGGAAGGCCCAACTTGGTGTGATCATAAGCGTCGCATTTGGATAATCGCTTATGAGGTTGGAATGGTTAATTTTCAAATCAAATGTCATTTGCCCGCCGGACGGGCCGACCGTCGAGGAGATAAAGCGTGCCGATGAGGTAAACGACACTGCATTTTTCTCATCCTCTATTGTGAACACATAAGCTTGGTGAAAGTGGTTTTCATGTTTGTCTCTCTGTTTTCTGTAAAGGTCCGGCACCCGCTTTCCGGGTACGACCTTCACAGACTCATAGGCGACGCGTCGCGGGAAAACTACTAATTTTCGAGTTGGGTGGAGCGAATACGAGCGGTCTCTTACGGCGTGTGAGCAAGACGCTTCAGCGTCACTCGCCGGCGGCGTTTTCGGCGGCTCGTCCGCTCAATTCGCGGAGGAGCCATGCTTTGGCCAAACTGCGATCATTGTTTACCGTTTGGACGCTGACGCCGAGAACACCCGCGCTTTCTTCGGCGGTCATATCGCCAAAGTACTTCATTTCCGCGACTTGAGCTTTGCGCGGGTCGAGCTCGGCGAGCTTAGTAAGGGCTTGGTCGAGCATGAGGGCATCAAAGTTGAGTGTTCCGGAAGATTTCAGGTCGTCAGGGATGGGTACCTTGTGGCGGTCGCGGCGGCTTGCTTCGACCAGGATGCGGCGCATGATGCGAGCCGAGACGGCGCGGAAATGGACACGGTCCTTCCACGACATGTGACGGATCTTCATCAGGCGCAAATATGCTTCGTTGATTAGGGCAGTTGTCTGCAGGACGTGCCCGGCCCGCTCCTTGCTCATTTGGCGGTGGGCAATTTGATGGAGCTGGGGATAAACCAATTCGACGATCCGCTCCAGGGCATCCCGATCGCCGGCCATCCAGGAGTGCAACAGTTCCGTTACCTCCGCCGGCGAATTTTCCATGGCAGCAGCATAGCAGAACCGGGGAATTGCCGACGCGCCAGTTACTAGCTGGAGTGTCGCACCTAAAACATTACCGGCCTCTTCGGCCCATCGTGGCGCGGGCACTCGTGCCGGCCGCGTCGACACTCGTGTCGACGCACGCTAGGGTCTCAAGGTCTCCAAATGGCTGGGACAGTCCACTAGTCTGTCTGCTATCAAGTTCTCATGAGCCGTCCGATGGTTATCTTTGTTCTCGCGGTCGCGGCGATCCTCGAAGCCGGTGGCGACGCCATCATCAGAAGCGCGCTTCACGACTCTTCCTCCGCAGCGCGGGTGCCCTTGTTCCTGTTGGGAGCCGTCGTTCTCTTTGCGTACGGCTGGACCGTGAACGCGCCTTCATGGGACTTCGGCAGGCTGATCGGCGTCTATGTTGTGTTCTTTTTCTTAACCGCTCAACTGATTTCCTGGTTGTATTTCCGCCAACCGCCGTCCATATCCGGAATCGTTGCAGGTGCGCTGATCGTAGCCGGCGGAATTGTCTTTGCTGCCGGGAATCCGTGAACAATCGCCCGGCGGAAAGCGTACACAACTTTGGGCGGTACGTTGGGTCATCAAAGCCCAAGGCGCTGCATTTCCGCCGCCCCGCTAAACTATTCTTTGGCAGCTTTCTCACAGCACCCACACACAAACTGCGCTAAGTGCGGCGCTCCACTGTCGCTTCAACAACTCGCCTGCTCTAGTTGCGGGCGTTATGTTTATTCGGATGAGTTGCAGGAGCTCGCGACGCGTGCGCGCCAACTGATCGCCATGGGCCAGCTGCAAGCCGCCCGCGATCACTGGCAGGCTGCACTGAACCTGCTTCCGCCCACCAGCAAGGAGCACCAGGCCATTCGTGGTGAAATCGCAAAGCTCGATGCCCGCCTCAATCCGCAACCCAAAACCGACTGGCGCAAGCGTCTTGGCCCGCTCGGCGCGGTCGTAGCGTTCCTCATCAAATTCAAAACCGCATTGCTGCTGCTCCTGAGCAAAGGTAGCTTTCTATTTAACCTGCTCGGATTTCTACTCTTTTACTGGGCCCTCTACGGCTGGGTCTTCGGATGCGGTCTCTTCGTTTCGATACTGATTCACGAACTCGGCCATTACATCGTCATTCGCCAGTATGGGTTTGCGGCAGCACTGCCGCGGTTCCATCTCTTCGGGGCATTTGTGCGCTGGCGTGGCGCCAACGTCGACCCGGGAGTTGCCGCAATCATCTCACTCGCCGGACCCTTCTTTGGCTTTCTATCGGGTTTGCTTGCGTATGGGCTGTTTTTGCAAACGCATAACGGAGTGTGGCTCGCCCTTGCACAATTCGCCGCCTGGCTCAACTTACTCAACCTGATTCCTGTGTGGATCTTCGATGGCGCCTCCGCTATGAACGCCATCGGCAAGCAGGAGCGCGTGGCGATTCTCATTGTGAGCCTCATCCTTGCCTATGTCCTGCATAGCTACCTGCTTTTGTTTGTCGCGCTGGCTACGGGTTATCGCCTTATGCGCCGCGATTTCCCGGCGGAGCCCAGACAGAAGATCGCCTATTACTTTGTGGCCTTGATGATCGGAACCGGATTCCTTAGCTGGTACTGCATCAACCAGCAGCACTCCATGTTCCCGCGTCACGGTCAACGCGAATCGGTCCAGAACATCTCGGCATCCGATCGCCGGATATAGTTCGCATCGAGTGCCGCGGGATCGGACCATCTGCCGTGGCTCCCGTCAATTTCCGCACACAGCGCAACAGCCGCCGCCAGCGACTTCGGCGCCTCGACGATGTTCACGTCCAGCCCCGCGAGCAGAGCCCGGTCCTGCACAATAATTTCGCACGCCTGCGAACGCAATTGCCCCAGCCAGTCCGAAAGCTTTGTCACGACCTCGGGGCTAGTTGCTTCCAGTCCGTCGTTATAGACCGCCGCAAATACATCACCGCGTCTCGCGTCGAGTATTACCGCGCGTGACTTTGACTGTCCGAAGGTGCTCAGCGCACGTAAGTTAGAAACGCCCACGGCTGGCCGTCCCAGCGCTTCCGCAAGCCCCTTTATCGCGGCGAGTCCAACCCGGACGCCCGTGAAAGCCCCCGGCCCGCTCGCACTCGCGAAGCAGGAAACGTCATCGAGACGAACGCCAGAACTCTTCAGTAGATCCTCGATCGCTGGAAAGACGACGTGTGCGAAGCCGGAGGGTGAGTGCAGCACTTGTTGCGTAGTTTGGTCATCGATCCGCAGCGCCAGACTGCCAAACTCAGAGGTGAGATCGACGGCCAGGATGATCACTGCGTCATCCGGTACACGCGGTCTACTTCGTAAGCTTTTCCGATTGCGTTAATCGCCAGCAGTCGCACGTTCAGGTTTGCGCCTGCATGCCCTTGGAGCGCGGGCGGAATGTGCATCGTGCCCGAAGGCCCCACAGCGAGCATTCGCGCGCCTTCGCCCCCGGCAACGACTTCGCCCCACCATATGTACTGCATCTGTCGTGTGGCTCGTACGGCCCGCGTCACCTTTACGCTGTAGGGAACCGGAATGGCAGGATTCAAGTCATCACCGGGTGGATCAACAAGCTCGAACGGTATCTTCGACGGTGTCAGCTCCGGTTCTTGAATGGGCGGATCCGCGATGGCGAACCGCACAAATTTGAGCATGTTTTCTTTCAGTCCTTCGCGGGGAACCTGCAAGACCCAGTCGTGCGTCGCGTCTGGCGTCTGTCTGCTAAAGACCTCGCCCCGGTAATTCTTTAATGGGATTTCTTCGCCCGTGCTGGGATTCACCCAAACCGGATTGTACTTGTGCTTCGGAAGCGTAATTTCAACAATGCCCGGCGTCTGCGCGTAAGCCAGATACTCCACTTCATCCAGTCCTGAGGCCCGCGCGCCGTCTACATCGAAGTACGGCTCAAACTCCCAGTACCGCGTGTCTGAAACTACTTTGTGCCAAATGCCGGCTGCTTTGCGATTCGATTCGTTCTCGAGCGCCTCAAAACGTGCGCTGGGGTACTCGGCGTTTGCTGTCAAATTCCAAAGCTCATGCCGGAAATCATCGGTGGTAGTTGCTCGCATGATGTGAACCGACGGTATCGTCGTGAACTGATGCTCTACTGCCCCGAACTCCGGAGTTGGATACCCTTCCACGATGTAGTTCATCCATCCATCCGCAATCAGTGGCGACGAACTGTTCCGGGCATCGGTAGAACGCGGATGCTGATAAGTGTCGTAATTCTTCAGGTCCTCATTAACGTTCTTTAACAGCGCCCTGGCATTTGGTATTTCCTCAAACCGTTCGATGCCCTGCCAGGTAATATTCAGACCTCCGTATCGGGCGACGACGTATCGCAATAAGGGACCGCGCCTGCTGAAGTCGTTGAGCGCAGCGGTCGCGACAAAACTCTTGTCTGCGAGAATCAGGTCCAGCGTAAAGCCGCGCGCGTCAGCGGCCAATAGCTTCCGATCCAATTCACTGAAATAAGTTAGATTCGGTATCCCATCGGCACCAATCGGCTTCAAATTCGCTGAGTTTGTGAGCAGAATGCCTCGGATGTGAGTAAAACCGTCACGTTTGCGTGCTTCGAGCCAACTTTCGTAAGTCGCTTGGTCCAGCTTCAGCCAGGGGACATCTGCGGATAACCACAAGTGTGGCTGCTTGTTTGTCGTCCACCAATGGCGTAAGTTGGCGACCGTTACTAACCCCGGTAACCCCGAATCGGCGACGTTGAAGGTACCCTCCTGATCGTCATAGCGTTTGATCTTGCTCGTGACGTGGTAAGTCCACTGGCCTGCAAGCGTAGGGCTGAACCTTACGCTCAGGGACCGCCCACCTGTCCAGAATGCCTGTTTTAGCAGCGTTGTATGCTCCGGCGATCGGAACTCGACGTTCAGCAACTCATCTTTGTACGGAGAAGCGTTGTCGGGAAGTTCACCGGACTTCCAGTCGAACTGCAGCTCACAGGGCAGAAATGACCGAGCTTCCTGGGAGCACGATGGCGCCTCAGCGGCAAATATCGCATGACAGGTAATGAGGCCCAGTAACAAGGGGCCCTTTACGTGCATATACCCAAGGATACAGTTAGGCCGGCGGGCCGCAGTTGTTAGCAATCGCCGGCTGCTAGTGCCAGACACCATTATGAGTTGAAACAAAATGTGAGGGTCCTGTAACTAATTTGTACGACGGCTCGCTTGCTGGAACTTGAATCCCCGCTCGAGCATCACTAGAATCAGGAGATACGTAAACGACGTCGCCAACCACGGAAGGGGTTCAGTGATCTAGGACTTAGTTGTCGATAAGAAACAGCGAGGGCTGCTTATGGACATCATCGGTGATCGAAAGTTCGTTGAAGTGCCGGGCGGAAGGACGCATGAGCTTCCCCCTCTGCTCGTAAAGACTGCACCCGAGGTTAAGCGCCTCGACAAGATGATGTGCATTGCGAACGAGATTATCGAGCAGGAGGACATGGTCCCCTGGACCACGAACGATGTCGTCGTCGACGAAGAGTGCCTGGAGCGCCGCAAAATGGATCTGGCGCTGAACCTGGTCGACCAGTACTTGGGCGTCCTCACACACTGGCGCTGGGGTGATGCGGTCATCGATTGGATCCGTCAGTGTGAAATCACCTTTGGCGGCCGTCTGGAACTTCGCAATCTCCTCCGCAGTGACCTCTGGCCGCATGCCGGGCGCAGCAGTTTCGTCACTCTGCTCGAGGACAAGGCAGTCCCCACCAAGGGTGTACAACTCGAGAAAGCTGTCGGGCTCCGTCTTGCATTCCGCCAGATGCCGCCCATACGCTGCTGCTCCGATCAGTTTCTGTTCTATCTGAATGGTTCTGTTGCGGAGACGGCTTATCGCACCTGGCTGAATACGACTCCGAGCCCTATCGCATCATTCCCTCCGGAGCGCTTCATGTTCCAGGTCGTTAATCTCTCGGTCGACGTTCATTAAACGCCCGTTCGCTCAATAGCGGCACAGGCCGCCGGACGCGCCCCCGAGGTAGTACAGGATCCGGCCGGCTACGGATTTGCAAGCAGTCCGGCGAGTCCGTTGTGCGCGTTTGATGTGCGGGGCGCGCCAAGCGCACAGCCGGATGGTGGCGTCGTGCGCGATGGAACAAGGCCGCGGCCGTTTTGCGCGGGTTCCTCAATACGCGCGCAGGACCGGGACCACGTTTTCACTCGCGTCCAAATTGAAGCAGTAATGGCCGGCTGAATGCTGCCATTCTGCTGGGACGCCGCTGGCGTCTGCACGCGAGAACTGCCCACACAGACGATAGCTTGTGCCGCGCACGGGACTATATTCGTACATCCTTCCGCTCACGGGGTCGAAAATGCTGACATCTGCTCCCATTGCCGCTTTCTGTACATCCTGAATGGTGGCGGGCAGCACAAAGCCCTGTCTTTGATTTATCCATCTGATATGCAGTCCTTGAGCGAGAGAAGACAGATCAAAGAGTCTGCGCCCATCTTGCGAACTGGCGCGCTGAACGCTTGGCGCCCCGATCTGAATAAATCCCACTACAATTCCTAGGCTCACCATAGCCAGAGCGGCAAAACCAAATGACCGCGTTCGAACTTTCGAGACCTTTTCGCGCTGTAGCGAATCGAGATAGTACGCAAAAACGCCGCCGGCGATTACCAGCACGGTCAACACCTTGAGAATGAATCTTGTGCTTAAATCGCCGCGCAGGAAATACGCGAGAAATGTGACAACATCCCCGATCACCGTGCTCGCGGCAATCACCAGCGCAATATAAGTCAGCCACTTTCTTACTGAACTCTCAGCGCGCTCCGGCTGCCGTTCGATGCCGCGTAAAATCCCCCGGCTTACGAGCACAAACAAGGGAAACGCCACGATGATGCTTGCCATTGCATTAGCCATTTGTCTTGTAACCCATGGCTGATCTACGGAAGTGAACGCCGGATTCGGGAAACCGCGGTCGATCGCCGTGAATAAGAGAGCACCCAGCTGAATCGTCCAGATTCCCAGCGTGATGAACGCGAGCAGGTAGAAAAAAGCGTCCTTCGCCGCTTCAATTCGGCCTCCGCCGTTCGGGACCGGCCGTCCGGTTCGCGTTTCATACCAAACCGCGAAGGCCTGGTAAATCCGCTTTTCCGACCAGCCGTTTTGGTGGAGTAAAGCGACTACGAATTCATCCGAAGCTCCCTGGCTCTTTACGGCATCGATGAACTCGAGCAACGGCCTAGATTCTTCAGGCATGCCGCGCCGCAGTATATCAATGCGTGTTCCGGGAATCTGCTACATGAATCAGCGGGATCTTCGTTTTGGTCTTACTGCCGCGATGCAAGCTGAATCGCGACCAGCCTTACTTCACTCGAGAACGTTCCCGTTGCACGCGAGTAACTCACATAGATGGTTTGCCCGCCGTTCACATCGTACTCGGGATGCAGATGTGCGTCATAAACCGTGCCCTGAACCGGCTTCATCGCCGTGAACACGATGATTTCATCCGACCACGGCCCCTCCGGGTTGGGTGACGTCCGCATCGCTACCTCGTCGGAAAGCAACTTACTATAGAGCGCAACGTAACGCTGCAGGAAGCGATTCCAATAGACGCTTACAATGCTGGAACCCTCAAAAACAGAGACGGCATCCCCAACCTGCGACGACCAATGCCCATCGCCTGCATAGAAGCTCCACGCACCGCGATCCAGTATGTTGACCGGTTCCACTCGTCCCAGCCTGCATCGCTTGTCAGCGCCATCATTCGGCACCTGGCATCCGTACGCGTACAGCAAGCCGTTGCTGATCAGCGCCGCTGTGCCGAAACCGGGCTCGCTCTGACTGAACATGAGGTCGGAATGACCGCTCACGATCGGCGGATTGAAGTCGGGCCGCTGCGGGGATTTCTGAAAGTTGCTCCAGGTTGCGACCGAGCTACCCACGCTTTGAAAGTTGAAGTCACCCGGCCGTGCACTCACCAACATATAGAAGATGAAAGCTTGATTACTCGGCGCATCCACCACCATTGAGGTCGGCCAAAGCGCCCAACGGGCTCCGCATGGCTGCTCCTGACATACATTTCCGTTGTGAGCCTGATTGTATGCCTGTTCAGCCGGACTCTCGGGAAGAATCATCGTCGGCTCGCCGGCTGAGTCCAGGTGTTCCTCGAAATCTCCAATACCATTTTGCGCACTCAAATCCGCGGTGAAAGACCATGAATCACTGATGAGAGTCCGATTTTGTGCGTTCGCTTGCGCGAGAAACGTGTCGCCGTATAACCAAACAGAGTCACCCTGAAAGAGCGCACTATTCGCGCCATCCCGTCCTACGATATCCGGGTTTGTTGGAATAACGCCCAGATCCTGAGCACTGACAATCATCACATCTGCAGGAGCATCGTCATCATCACAACTCGATGTAGCACCAACCAAGGCCAGAATTAGTAAGATGCCTGACGCCAGGCGTAACCATTTCCGTCGCGGGACACGTAACTTTCTCTTCACAGTTTCAAAGTAGAGCCAAATTCGTCCGCCGAGTGTAAGGAAATGTCAGTTCTTCTGCGGTGCTCACAACTTAGAGCTAGACTACTTCTGTCTTTTCGTTCACCGCAAACAACTGTCTCAGCGCCCGGGCTGACGCACCGCGGTAAGCTGGCGTGAGCGCCTCAAAAAACGGCACTTCACCGGACCAGAAAGGCAGCGCACCCAACCGCTTAAGCAGCGCGGCTTCCACTTCCGGCGCATTCAAGTTCCCGAGCAGCTCAGGTGGCCGGGGCTTTCCATGCCAGAATTCGTCTGCATCGTCAGGAAGAGGTTCGGGCGCGATCGGAGCAGCTTCGTCAATGGAACTTGCAGCAGCGCCCAGCAGTTCCAAGAACTCCTCGCGATCCATCCCGCGCATGCGGAAGATCAGAAACGGGTCGCGGTCGAACGCCTCACCGAGTAAGTAATAAACCGCCGCCACGTGCTTGCATGGATTCGACCAATCGGGACAGGAACAGCTGGTTGTAAGATCTCCCGCCTTTTCCGGAAAAAGAGAAAACCCGGCTTGTGCAAAGGCCTTCTCGATGTCGTGCGGCATCTCGCCGGCTAATAGTTTTGCTGCAAAGATCGCCTGTTTTCCAAGTTCCTGCGCGATCTTCTTCCATTGCGCGCCGGTTAGTGATGCGACCGTAATGCTCACATCGTACGGCGCGGGTCGCGAACCCTGCACCGAAGCCTGCACTATGCCCTTTTCGATCTCAACCTTCAGCACCTGGCCTCGACGCGCGTAGGAACGTCCACGCTGCAGGCGCCCACCAATCTGAAAGCTTTCGAGAACTTCGATCCAGCGCTTTGCCCACCAGTTCGCGCCAAAGGCTCCGCGCTGGGATGCCGCCTTAATTCCGCCGATTGCCTCCCGGGGCCCGGAAGTCGGAAAATCTTGCCAATCGCTCCAACGCCTAGGCATCAATCCCCCACAGCCGTTCTGTCGAGCGCAAACACGTCCTTTAACTGAGCCGTCGAAAGCTCGGTCAGCCAGGTTTCGCCAGTGCCCACAACATCCGCCGCCACCGCACTCTTTTTCTCAATCATTGCGTCAATCTTTTCTTCCAGCGTGCCGGCACACACAAATTTATGCACTTGTACGTTCTTCATCTGCCCGATGCGAAGAGCGCGATCCGTCGCCTGGTTCTCAACCGCCGGATTCCACCACCGGTCGAAGTGAAACACATGGTTCCCACGCGTCAGATTCAAGCCCGTTCCGCCGGCCTTCAAAGAGAGGATGAAGAATGGAGGTCCGTTTTCCTGCCCCTGAAAGCGCTCGACCATGGCGTCGCGGTGTTTCTTCGGCACGCCTCCGTGCAGGAACAGAGTCTCGCGCCCGAACGTCTCCTGAAGGTACCGCTGCAGCATTTCTCCCATCTCGGCAAACTGCGTAAAGATCAATGCGCGATCCTCCACTGACAGCGTTTCTTCGAGCATCTCACTCAGCCGGGCCATCTTACCCGAACGGCCTGCGAGTGCTGAACTGTCATGTAAAAACTGCGCCGGATGGTTGCAGACCTGCTTTAGTCGCGACAGAGTCGACAGCACCAGGCCTTTACGTTTGATCCCTTCCGCCGATTCAATTGCCTCAATCGAGTCCTTTGCTACCGCCGCGTAGAGCGATGCCTGCTCCTTCGTGAGCGTACAGAACACCTTCATCTCGAGCTTCTGCGGGAGGTCCTGAATGATCGATCGATCCGTCTTCACGCGTCGCAGGATAAAAGGCCCGGTGACCCGCTTCAGGCGCGCCATCGCTTCCGCGTCCTGACCCGTTTGGATCGGCAGATAAAAGTTCCGTTTGAATTCGATGCGCGTTCCGAGCACTCCGGGATTCAGAAACTCCATCATCGACCAGAGATCGCCAAC
>JAFARV010000619.1 GCA_019245255.1 Acidobacteriaceae bacterium
CGGACATGAAGCCAGCCACAAGCGCAGTGATGCCCAATCCGAGCAGTCCCGGACCGCAGTAGCGTGCCAGCATTAACGGCAGCACCTGGTTGTAGGTGTGCTGACCCGGCAGCGCCACCTCCTGACCGACCAGGTGTTCCGGCAAGACGCCGAGCCCCAATAATCCGGGGAGAATGACGATGAAGGGAGTTGCCATTTTGAAGATGGATCCGATGATCGGCGCCATCTTGGCGCTACGCAAGTCACGCGCCGAGAGCACGCGTTGCACGACCAGGAAGTCAGTCGTCCAGTAGCCGAACGAAACCACAAATCCCAGACCGAAAACAATGCCGAACCAGTTGATGCCCATGGGGTTATTTGAGACGTGTCCCAGCACACGCCACATATGCGTATAGTCCTGACCAGGGGAGTTGGCGTGAATACGGTCGACCAGACCGCTCCAGCCACCCACCTCGATCATGCCGAGAATGGAGACAATAATCGCCCCCAACCAGATCAGGAAAAATTGCAAAACCTCGTTAAAGATTGCCGATAGCAGACCGCCCAGGAATACGTAAGCTCCGACGGTCAGGGATGACACCCAGATACTGACGGCCATCTTCCAACCGAGGATGATATTGAGCACGACTGCCATGGCGAACATATCGATGCCGCTGACGAGAAGCGTCATGCAGGCGAACAGGACACTCGCCAGAGCGTGCGAGGCGTTACCGTAACGCAGCCTGAGATAGCCGGGAACCGAATGGGTTCTCGAGATGTAGTAGAACGGCATCATCACGAGGCCAAGGAACAGCATTGCTGGAATTGCGCCGACCCAATACCAGTGGGTTGCCAGGATGCCGTATTGGTAAGCGGAACCGGCCCAGCCCATCAACTCGAGCGCCCCAAGATTAGCGGCAACGAAGCTGAGCCCGGCTACCCAGGCGCTCATGCTGCGGCCCGCGAGAAAGAAGTCTTCTCCAGTGGTGGTGAATCGCTTCAAATAAAAGCCAATCCCGAGCACCATTACGAAATACGCTCCGATGATGACCAGGTCTACGGCGCTAAGCGAGATCAGCTTATTGGAAGGAGCAGCTTGGAGGAGGGCTAACGGGGCGGTAGGCATTGTGTGGTAGGTGTTTCAGTGCTGTGAAAGTTATAGCACGAGAACTTTTTTCGCCTTGTTCGAAGATCAAACTTTCGTCGCTTTGTTTTCGAGACTTTAGCAGAACTGAAGCGTCTAACCGCTTAGAGGCGTTCGGGCTTTATCCGGCCCGGAATACGGCAACTCGCTCTATCGTGCGATTGAGAGCTCATCCCGCCGGGCCTAAATAGCTTAAAAATAGGAATAAGAACTGCAGATGCGCAACTCGCCGGCGGTGGAACCGCCTGAGGCGGAGACCTCCAGATCCCACGCGACCGCTGTCCCGCATTTTGACCTTGACGAGCGGGGGTCCCAGAAGAGTTACTGGTGGGTTTGGCTTTTGATCTTCGCTGCGATCGCGTACGGATGCTATCGCCTTTACGTTTTCGAACAAAACAAGAAAGAGGCGACCACCGCGGCCAAGGCGGCGATGAAGCCGCGCGTGATTCCGATCGTTGCAGCGAACGCGCGCACCGGCAACATGCCGGTTTACCTTGAGGGATTGGGAACTGTAACTCCCTTCAATACGGTTACAGTTAGACCGAGAGTCGACGGGCAGTTAGTCGCAGTTACCTTCCGCGAAGGGCAGTTCGTTCGGAAGGGCGAAGTGCTCGCCGAGATCGATCCGAGTCCATTTCAGGTGGCGCTGAGTCAAGCGCAGGGCACTTTGGCGGAGGCGAAAGGAACACTCTTTAAGGACGAGGCAGCGCTGCGCGATGCGCAAGTGAACTATCAGCGATATCAGCAGTTATATAAAGACCAGATTATTGCCAAGCAGCAGTTGGATACGCAGCTTGCGACGGCGGATCAGATTCGCGGTTCAATTGAAGCCGATAAGGCGTCGATTGCGGCTGCGCAAGCAGCGATCGACAGCGCGAAGCTGAACCTGTCGTGGACAAAGGTGTTGGCGCCGATTAGCGGTCGTATCGGGTTGCGGCAAGTCGATGCGGGAAATATGGTGCATGCGACCGATCAGAACGGATTAGCGACCATCGCTCAAGTGCAACCGATCAGTGTCTTGTTCACATTGCCTGAAGATCAGCTTCCGGAAGTGCTGAAGCGTCTACAGCGCGGCATCACGATGCATGTGGATGCTTATGACCGCGATGACAAGCAGAAACTTGGCGGCGGTACGCTGCAGACTGTCGATAACACGATTGATCCGACCACCGGAACATCACGCCTTAAGGCGGTGTTTCCCAATCCCGATCTCTCGTTGTTTCCAAACCAGTTTGTGAATGCGCGTCTCTGGCTCGATACCGAACGCAATGTGACTATTATCCCCGCGACCGCAATTCAACGCGGTCCGACAGGCACGTTCGTCTATGTCGTTAAAGACGACAACACGGTTGCGATGCGGCCTGTCAAGTTGGGCATGTCGGAAGGGAACGAAGTATCGATTGAAGACGGCATTCGACCGGGCGAGCGAGTGGTAGTGGACGGCGCAGAGAAGCTGACAGAAGGCTCGCAGGTGAGCGTCAGCCGGAGATAACATGAGTCCTTCTCGGCCGTTTATCCTGCGGCCGGTTGCCACGTCTTTGCTGATGGCCGGCATATTGATCGCCGGCGGTATCGCGTACAAGCAGCTGGCGGTTTCGGCACTTCCTGAGGTCGATTACCCGACCATTCAGGTCTCAACGTTTTATCCGGGTGCAAGCCCCGACGTGATGGCGTCGTCTGTGACTGCGCCGCTCGAGCGGACTTTCGGACAAGTGCCCGGGTTGAAGCAGATGACTTCAACAAGCTCGTTCGGCAGCTCGATCATCACGCTTCAGTTTGATCTCGATCTGAATATCGATATTGCCGAGCAGGAGGTTCAGGCCTCGATTAACGCGGCCGGCACGTATCTCCCTCCGGATCTGCCGAACCCTCCGATTTACAGCAAGGTGAATCCCGCGGATGCGCCGATCGTGACCTTGGCACTGACCTCGAAAACAGTGCCATTGACGAAGGTGGAAGACCTTGCGGATACCACGCTTGCGCAAAAGATTTCGCAATTGCCGGGTGTGGGACTCGTCACCATCAGCGGCGGCCAGAAGCCGTCAGTTCGCATTCGTGTCAATCCGTCACAGCTTGCGGCGTATGGACTCAGTCTCGAGGATGTTCGAACTGCGCTGAACCAAAGCAATGTGAATTCGGCGAAGGGTAACTTCGACGGCTTAAAGCAGGCTTACACAATCGGAGCGAACGATCAGATCCTGACAGCGAACGGCTACAAAGGTCTGGTTATCGCGTACAAGAATGGCGCGCCGGTGCGGCTGCAGGATGTCGCGTCCATTATTAATGGTCCGGAGAACACGAATGAAGCTGCGTGGATGAATACGGTCCCGGCGGTCATTGTCAACATCCAGCGCCAGCCAGGGGCAAACATCATTCAGGTTGTCGACCGCATCCGGGCGCTGCTGCCGCAATTACAGGTTTCGATTCCTGCAGCCGTAAAAGTTGCGATCCTGACGGACCGCACGACGACAATCCGGGCATCGGTCAAGGATGTTCAGTTTGAATTAATGCTGACGGTCGCGCTGGTCGTGATGGTCATTTTCCTGTTCCTGCGCAATCTGGCGGCAACAGTGATTCCGAGCGTCGCAGTGCCGCTGTCGATCGTCGGCACCTTCGGCGTGATGTACCTGCTCGGCTACAGTCTGAACAACCTGACGTTGATGGCGCTTACCATCTCGACCGGATTCGTGGTGGATGACGCGATCGTCATGATCGAGAATATTTCGCGCTATATCGAGGAAGGTGACACGCCACTCCAGGCAGCGCTGCGCGGATCGGAGCAGATCGGCTTCACGATCGTGTCGTTGACGATTTCGCTGATTGCCGTGCTGATTCCGCTGTTATTTATGGGCGACATCGTAGGGAGGCTCTTCCGCGAGTTCGCCATTACGTTAGCGATTACGATTCTGGTTTCGGCGGTAGTTT
>JAFARV010000674.1 GCA_019245255.1 Acidobacteriaceae bacterium
AACCACTAATGGACGGCATGAAAAACCTGGTCGGCGTTTCAGGTGACTTTCTGAAGCACCTCATGCCCGATAGCCCGTGGCGCTCGCTCTTGGTCGACGGCGTATGGAGCGGCGTCGGCTCCGTCGTCGTTTTCTTGCCGCAAATCCTCTTGTTGTTTCTCTTCATCGGCATACTTGAGGATTCCGGCTATCTTGCACGTGCCGCGCTGATCGCAGACCGCACAATGGCAAAATTCGGCCTGCAGGGCAAGTCGTTCATTCCACTGCTCTCCGCGTATGCGTGCGCCGTGCCGGCCATCATGGCCACTCGCGTTATCGAAAACAAGCGCGATCGCATCGCCACTATCATGATTGCGCCCCTGATGACGTGCTCTGCGCGGCTACCCGTCTACACACTGATCATTGCCGCATTTGTGCCGAATGTCCCACTGTTGAAGGGCATCTTGTCCCTTCCCGCAGTTGTGATGCTGGGACTTTATGTACTCGGTTTTGTGGCCGCAATTTTGATTGCGCGGATTCTCAAGAGTTCGATTCTGAGGAGCCGCGGCGCTCCCTTTGTGCTCGAGATGCCTCCCTACCGCTGGCCAACGATTGGCTCGCTGAGCCTACGCCTGGTCGATCGCGGAAAAATCTTTCTTCAACGTGCTGGGACCGTGATCCTCGCCGTTGCCGTCGTCATTTGGATTCTGGCGAATCTGCCCCTCCAGCACGGTCATGCGCCCCCGCTCGAGCACAGCTTCGCCGGGATGATCGGAAAAGGGATCGAACCGGCAATCAGACCGCTGGGATTCAACTGGAAAATCGGCATTGGGCTCATTACTTCGCTCGCCGCGCGCGAGGTCATCGTAGGCACTCTCGGCACTATCTACGGCATTCAGACCGACGAGCCGACCCAAGGCTTGCAAGCGGCTGTACGCCACGATCTCACTACTGCCGGAGCCGTTGCTCTGCTCATCTTCTTCGCCTTCGCGATGCAGTGCTTCTCCACTCTTGCGGTCGTGAAGCGGGAAACGGGCGGATGGAAGTGGCCTGTGTTCCAGTTTTCTTACATGCTCGCCATGGCTTACTCTGGTTCCTGGATCGCATTCCACCTGGTTAGCCATTTCCTCGGATGAACGACATCTTCAACGTGGTTATTCTCGGCTCAGGTTGCGCCGGGAACACAGCCGCAATTTATACGGCGAGAGCCAATCTGCAACCGATAGTGTTCGAAGGTCATGAGCCCGGTGGTCAGCTTTCGATTACTACCGATGTCGAAAACTTTCCCGGCTTTCCGGAAGGCATCATGGGCCCCGAACTGGTGCAAAACATGCGGAAGCAGGCGGAACGCTTCGGGGCGCAATACCGCCAAGATCGCGTACTGCACGCGGACTTAAGCAAGCGGCCCTTCGCGCTTGAACTCGAACATGGGGATAAGGTCAAGGCACGAACGCTCATCATTGCCACAGGTGCCTCGGCTCGCTGGCTCAATCTACCCAACGAACAAAAGTTAATTGGTCACGGAGTTAGCTCTTGCGCCACATGTGACGGTTTCTTCTTTCGCGGAAAAAAAATCATGGTGATAGGCGGTGGCGATTCCGCTATGGAAGAAGCCAATTTTCTGAGCCGTTTCGGCAGTGAAGTTGCTTTGGTGCATCGCAGCGAAAGTTTCCGCGCGTCAAAAATCATGCTTGATCGCGTCCGTAAGAATTCGAAAATCAGTTTTCTGACAAACACCGTCGTTCGCGATATTCACGATACCGACAAAGGTTTCGTAACAGGTGTTACGCTGCACAACGTCCTCACTAAGGAAACTTGGCAACGCGACGTAGACGGCTTCTTCGTCGCAATCGGCCACATTCCCAATACCAAGCCTTTCGCGGGGCAGTTGGATCTCGATCCTGACGGCTATATCATCTCGCACGGTGGCGCGCGTACTAACATCACCGGCGTTTTCCATGCCGGCGATGTTCAGGACCGCATTTATCGCCAGGCGATCACGGCTTCTGGAGCTGGATGCATGGCGGCTATTGAAGCCGAGCGTTTCCTTGAAGCAGAAGGCGAGTAGGACCGCGGGTCGTCGAATCGAAGCACGAGTCAGCTCCGCATCGGCTTACTTCGGTGCTTCCAATTCCAGCGCGGCCTGTAACATCGCCCGCGCATAAGCGACGTCGTATACCATTCCTGCATAGCCTCCGCCTCCGGGATATTGATTCCGAATCCCGACCGCTCGATCGTAGTCCAACGCCCGCTCATGCTCGGGGTAGATGAGGCGAGTATATTTGACCCCTACTAACTCGCACATGACTGCGAGCATGTCGTTCTCTCCCTCATCAATAAAAACTTCGGTGTACTTGTTATACGGTTGTCTTACTCGGACATTCCTGTAATGTACGTGATTGATCCGGTCCCGTGTTCCGAAATACCTGCATATTTCAACCGGATCGTGACCCATTTCCCGAGTAACTCCGCAATCGAAGGTGATGCCGTTTGCCGGACTGTCCACGATAGTGATCAAATGCTTCCAACCTTCGACTGTGCCCATAATCTGCCCAGACCCGCGGCTGTTCGCAACCGGCGGATCATTCGGGTGGAGCGCCAGCCTGACGTTCGCGCGTTCTGCAACAGGAATTATCGCCTTCAGGAAATATGCGATGTTGTCCCACATCTCATCTACTGTGTGCACTCCTTCTTCCGGCTTTGGTGGCAGCCCATGAACCCGCTCTTCATCAAAGGCCGTCAGACCGGCGCCACCCCGACCGAGTTCTTCGTAATAGCCCTCTATTGCGCGATGCGCGTAGAAGTTGTATTCAACAACCGGTAGTCCTACCTTACCGGCCGCGCGAATCGATTGCTTAATCTTCTCGATCTCGTCATCCCGTCCTGCCCTTCCGTAAAGCGTATTGGGGAAGCCTGCGATCATCAGATTGCCTAACTTCAACCCGCCGGCCCGTAACTTGTCCACACTGGCCCGAAGATGTGTCTCGTCCCACGGAATCGGAGGCCCACCGCTCAGCACATAGTTGATGCCGATCTGTTTCACGCGCCGGATTGCCCGGTCATCCAATTCGTTCAGCCGAATCGGGGCACATACTTTCGGAGTGTCCGGGGCTTCCTGCGGCATGCCGGGAGCGGATCGGTACTCCTCGTCCGCCGACGCCAGCGTACGAGCCACGACAGCGGCCGCGCCACCCTTCATCAATTTCCTTCTCGAAAAACGCGCTCCCATATCTGCGGTCATAGATATATTAAAAGCGGCTATACTGAAAGCCGGGTGCAACGCCTCTGCGCATCTTTGCTGCTGCTTCTCTTCAGTGCAACTCTGATTGCGCCCGCATTTTGCGCGCCTGCCGAATCCGATCTGCCTGCCTGCTGCCGCGCGAACGGAAAGC
>JAFARV010000779.1 GCA_019245255.1 Acidobacteriaceae bacterium
CAGTCGATACGCCAGAGTGTTCCGCCCGTTCTGCTGATAGATGAAGTCGATCGAGCCGATGAAGCGTTCGAAGCTTTCCTGCTCGAGTTGTTATCGGATTTTCAAATCACCATTCCTGAAATGGGCAGCATCAAGGCGGTCACGCGGCCGTACGTCGTTCTCACCTCGAATCGTACGCGCGAATTGACCGACGCACTGAAGCGTCGATGTCTTTATCACTGGATCGACTACCCATCCCGAGAAAAAGAACTTGGGATTGTTCGCGCCCGGCTTCCTTTCTCATGCGATGAATTGACAACCCAGGCGGTTGACCTTGTCCAACGGGTGCGGCAGATGAAACTCTCAAAACCTCCTGGCGTCTCCGAAACGCTGGATTTCGTCGAGGCTCTTACCAGCTTGCACGCCGACAAACTCGATGTAGCAGCTGTCCTCGAGACGCTCGGGTGTATTGTGAAATCGGCTGAGGATGTCACCACCATAAAAAGCGCCGACCTTCAAACGCTTCTCTACTCCTGATGCATTCAGAAACCGTCGTTGATCTCTGCCGTTTTCTGCGCGACCAAGGATTTCAAACCAGTGTGCTCGAAACATTGACATCGACTGAGGTTGCGCGCGCACTGGCGTTTGCCGATATCACAACTCTTCAGTACGGGTTGAGAGCGGCAATTTGCAGTTCCAGGGAGGAGTGGGACGCATTCAACGCTCTATTTGACAGCTTCTTCGCGGGCGATCGCAAACCCGAGCAAAACAGGGATAAACAAATATCGGCCGCATTCCTGACCCTGGGTGGACGGGGCGCTTCTTCGGACGGCGAAAACGAGGGTGATGCCAGACAAACTTCGGGCGCCAGCTTTCATGACAGGATGACCAGAACGGATCTCTCAGCCCTCAAAAGCGAGGATAAAGCTGCGCTCGAGCGAATTGCTCAACGCATCTTCAGGCAGGCTGCTGCCCGCCTCTCGCGCAGGCTGAAACAAGCTGGGAGGCCAGCCGCCCTTGACCTCCGGCGAATGATCTATCACAGCGTACCGCGCGGTGGTGAAATTATCGACCTCAGCTACAAGCGCAAACGGCCCAAAAAGCCCGCACTCGTCATTCTTCTCGACGTCAGCGGGTCGATGAACGCATACAGTTTCTTCCTGCTTCGGTTTGCACACGCTCTACAAAAGCAGTTTCGAGGGTCGCGTACTTTTGCGTTCAGCACGCGGCTGGTGGACATCACCGCGGAACTGCGGCCGCCCCACTTTGACGATTCGCTGAAAAGATTATCGGCTGCCGCCATCAGTTGGTCCGGGGGCACCAGAATCGGTGAGTCGGTGGCAACCTTCAACGCGCTCTATGGCAGAAAATTGCTATCCCGCGATACATTCTTTATCATTCTGAGCGACGGTTGGGACACCGGCGAGCCCGAACGCCTCGCGTCGGAGTTGCGCGCCATTCGAGAGAAGGTTAGGAAACTGATCTGGCTGAATCCGCTTCTTGGCCTGGAAGAATATCGCCCGGCTACCCGCGCGATGGCGGCAGCGCTGCCATATTTGGATGTTTTTGCCCCCGCGCATTCGCTCGAGAGCCTCGCGCGATTGGAACAGCACTTATGTTCGATGAGTTTTTGAGAAAAGCTACTGAACTGCGTTCTCAAGGCAACTCGTTTGCGATAGCGACCGTGGTGCGATTCGACGGATCGATCTCCGGCAAGCCTGGAGATAAAGCCATCATTTATCCCGATGGCCGAATTTGGGGTTGGATAGGCGGTGGCTGCACGCAACCAGCCGTTATCAAAGAAGCGCTCAAATCCCTCGCCGATGAAGAGCCGCGATTTGTACGCATCAGTCCTCCTCCCAAGCCCAAATCGGAGCCACGCATTGTGGACTACACGATGACGTGCCACAGTGGAGGAACTTTGGACGTTTATATCGAGCCCGTTCTGCCCAGGCCACACCTGATTCTTCTCGGCCGATCGGCAGTAGCACGTTATTTAGCGGCGCTTGCCAACGCCATGAACTTTCAGGTAGCGATTTTTGCCGAGGGAGCCAATCGCGAGGACTTCCCGAATGCAGACCTGTTGCATGAATCGATCCAAGTGCCCGAGGAAGTCGTCGCCGCGAAGGCCTATCTCGTCGTTTCGACACAAGGCGAGGGCGACGAGGAGGCGCTGGCGGCCGCACTTCGGACTAACGCCCCATATATTTCCTTTGTCGCGAGCAGAGCCAAGTCCCGCAAGGTATTTGAATACTTACGTGACCAGGGAATCACTGCTGATCAGTTGAGCAGAGTTCATTCTCCGGCCGGCCTGAATATCGGCGCAGTCGCGCCGGAAGAGATCGCCCTCAGCATACTGGCGGAAATCGTGCAGATTCGCCGCGCCAGGCTGCCCGTTGAGACGAAGATCGCGCCGGAGCGCGAGCTCAAGGATCCCGTATGCGGCATGAACGTGAATGCAATGGGCGCCATGCACCACTTCGAGTGGCATGGTATTACCTATTACTTCTGCTGCATTAGTTGCAAGCAGGAGTTTGAGAAACAACCTGCTAACTACGTCGCGTAGCAGTTCAGTGTGTGTCGCCGCGCGGATATACCATCGGTATTCTTTTGACTGCTTCCGACGCGTACTTTGCGGCCAGGTCCGGACGAATGTGTCGCAGAATGTTGCCCGCTACCTGCCGGCCTTGCTTCAGCGCATCGGCGTACAGCGTCTCGCGCTCGCTTCGTGAGTACGTGTACCCAACACTGTACAAATGGTCCAAAGAAATTCCAACCACTTTCGTGCCCGCGTATGCGATCGCCGCTTTCGCAATCAATCCGCCGCCGAACGGCACTTTCCCAACCAGTTGCCTGGCAATTGCCCTCCAGCCGAAAGCGCCCGCAACCACGCTTGCGACTTCGGATTTCTGCTCCCGGTACCCAACCCGCCTGTCGCTTGCCGCCGCCAGCAGAAACGCCATCTTCAATTGGTTCATTGTGAGGAAAGCCGTATCGGATGCGAACTCCGCGAGTGCCCACGGCAGTTCAATCACGCTTGGAATGACATCAGGCAGCGCAGTCGCCAAGGAAAACAGTGTGTTTTCCTTGCAGGTCCGCGAGATCATTCGTGAGGCGAACGGCTTACGAAACGGCGTAAACGCGCGTGCAAGAGCAACCCCGAAATCCGGGTAGGAGTCCAACACGTGCACAACAAACTGCTGCCGCCGGTCGGGATGGAAGACGAGCGATCCTGCTGGCGCGCTGATCGCTTCGTCATAAATCACAAGATCATACTGGCCCCGGGGATAGACCTGTTCTCGCACGAGAAGAGCCGCCGATTCTCTGCGCCGCGCCTCGCTCATCTCGCCGAGCAGGAATCGCTCCAGCCGTCCAAAACCCTCCGGAGTTGCCGCACAGAGCGCAATTCTCGGACGCCTCTCGCTAAGCTGTCGAACCTGTTCCGGATTGAGATTCGAAATCGCCTTCTTGATATTCAGGAGACTGGCTACTGTACTCATACGAACTCCCGTGCGATTGTGGGCCATCTGCGCCACGCAATCGCAGCACAACCCTCAACTCATTCTCCCAGTTGGAGTTGACGCCTATCCGTTCGACGTCGATGCAGCTTCGGAAGTAACGCAGAACGGTCGCATTGGCAGGATGAAACGCTAGCGCGGGAGCCACGAGCATCAGCTTGGCAGCGACGGCTGCAATCGGAATTCCCGGAAAGAGGTGTGCCAACTCGCCCCGCTCGGCATGCCAGTTGGTCCGGACCCAGTAATCGAGAGCTTGAATCGGTAGGTGAATGTCCTCAGTCGCCTTGAGCTCGATTACGCACAAACGGCCCGAATCCGACATGGCCAGCAGGTCAATCGCGTCCCGATCCAGGCCTCCAAAGCTGATTACCTGGCTGTGGACCGGCTTCGAAAGTAGATCTGCGGCTAGTAGTTTCACAGTAGAGCGCACTGCCCCTTCCAGCGCGTACTCGTCCGCCCGCCGGGCCAACAACGGCTCTTTCCGCAAGACTGGTTCGCCGGAAGCGGCCACTCGGGTGTCCAGGTTGCCCAGATCTTCCGCGTCGACCTCCCCCGCCGACCCATGCTCGTTGAAGCGGAAAAGCCGAGGCCGAAGTACCTCCGAATCGAGCCAACGCAGCCGGTGTGCGGTCAAACAACCGGCCGTTTCCGGTAGAAATAGAGCTAGACTTGTTGACCTGTCAGCGCGCCTAAGATGATGAAACCAAAGCAGCGCGAAGGTCAGCAGCTCGTTTTCGTTTGGAAGAGACGGGCAGGCCATCGCGGCAATCTGCTGCCCCCCTAGCAGCAGGCGAGCCCTCGGGAACACTGGCGAGAACGACCGCTGCAGATCCATTCCGGTCGTTAGGGTCGCGATCTCCCAGCCAGGGAATTGACGCGTCAGCATCCGCCGGAACTGTTCCCCGAAGCTCCGTCGCGTACCGGACAGCCTGCGATGCGCCGTCTGTGGCCGCTCCAGATCCAGGAAAGTCAGCTTGGCAGGCGTTCCTCCGAACCGGTGCACGCTGCAGTCGAGCACGCCCGTAGCATGCTCGTCCACGGAAATAATCCGGCGCGAAAGCGTCCGATCGTCGGTCCACGCTTCAATCCACAGGCGGTCCGACCGGACCTCGAGCGCATACTCGCCCGGCTTCAAAGGCATCGGTTCTTCGCCGAAATCCAGCACCGCCGGCGCACGGCACGAAGCGAGAAAAGTCTCGATCAACCCGAGCAGAGCTTCCGGCGAAGCCGCTCGCTGTTCCGATGAACGCCTCTTATCATGGTGATTTGGCACTTGGGGAGTCCAATCTCAGGAGTCGTGTCGACGCAGTTCAGCAGCGGATCCAAAACGCGGCCGGACGAAGCGGACGCCCGGCTTCCGCCATCACGCTGGTTGCTGTCACAAAGAAGTTCTCTGCTGCCATCATCAGGGACGCCTACTCAGCCGGTCTGCGCCATTTCGGCGAAAACTATGTTCAGGAATTCGCAGGAAAACGCCCCGAACTGTCCTCGCTTGACCACGCCACCTTTCATCTCATCGGCCACTTGCAGTCGAACAAAGCTCGCTTGGCAACGGAACTTTTCCAGGTCATCGAGACCATCGACTCGGTGAAGCTTCTCGAGCGGCTCGAAACCGTTGCCGCTGAGAGCGGCGCGCCCATCGAGGCGCTAATTGAAGTCAAGCTGTCCGATGAGGCAAGCAAGACCGGAGCTCATCCTCGGGACTTACCCGGACTCCTCGCGGCCGCCGCTGCCCGCAACCGCGTCCGCGTCACCGGCCTTATGACGATTCCGCCATGGTCGGAGGATGCCGAGCAGTCCCGCCCTTACTTCCGCAAACTTGCCGCGCTTGCGCGGGAACACGGCCTCCCCCAACTGTCCATGGGCATGTCGAACGACTTTGAAGCCGCGATTGAGGAGGGCGCGACCATCGTGCGCGTG
>JAFARV010000919.1 GCA_019245255.1 Acidobacteriaceae bacterium
CGTGGGCTACTGCACGCCCTTAGCCAGTACATCACCTGACTTAACTGAAGTGGCACTCAAGTTCATGGATTCTGCTCGAAACTGTAGAAGCTGCGCTGATGGCTGCCATATGGGACGTCCTCATCGGCGACACGTCTGGCATTGCGCACCATCCTCACGTCTAGCAATGGTCGAGGTCCTTGCGCCAAATCACGACGCCAAACGCGCTCGCTGCGTCAAAACGCTCGCCCAGCTTCTTGCTGCGCTGCAACAGCCGTTCAGTTCCGCGAACGAGCCTTGGGGACCGGTGCCGTTTTTTTCGTGCGACTTTCCGGCTGCTTAGCGGCCCTCGAGTTCACCAGCCGTTCCAACTCCTCTACGCGCCGATGCAGCTCCTCCACAGATGGACCGTTCGCCGCCCCGGTACGAGGCGCTTCCGGCTCTCGCTCCGGTACGGGTGAGCGGAAAAAGTTCAACCCTGCAATTCCCGGAGCAAACGCCCGATAGGCGTTGTCATACATCGCCGCCAAGGTCTGCATGTACTTGATCAAGCTCTCTTTGCCTGCGTTTCCCGACACCATGATCATTTGGCGGAGCAAGTCCACAGGAAACCCGGAGTCTTGGTCCTTAGCGTTCTCAACAATGATCTGGGTGAGTACTACCCGCGTGAGGTCCTCGCCCGACGCCGCGTCCACCACCTGAATGTCCCTTCCCTCACGCACCATCTGTGCAATGTCATCCAGGTTTACGTAGCGGCTGTTTGCCGTGTCGTACAGCCGGCGGTTCTCATATTTCCTTACGACCACACGTTCCGGATCCATTGTTTTTCATCATCCCCCTTGACAGATTCTGTGACAAGCGTAAAATAGCCGTAGATGCTGCAGTGCAGCATGGCAGGTTTGCTCAAAGGAGGCAATCATGAACACCAGCTCGAAACCGCCGAAGGATACAGCTCCGCAGTTTACGGAAGCGTCCGAAAACACTCTCGCAACCTTCGCAACCCTGATGCACAGAAGCGTCGAGCGGCTTGCGAGCTTGCAGAAGGCGACATTGGATACGTTTGCGAGCTACACGGCGGATCTGAACAAAACCATTCGTGAATCGGTCAAACCAGCGCCACCAACGGTTGTGCAGAGCGTGTTCGATCTAACCGAGCACAGCGTCCAGGGCTGGGTTGATGCTCAGAAGGCAATCGTGGATTTGATCGCCGGCCAGACCGCTCATGTCGCTGATGCCATGCGCAATCGTGCGCTGTTTTCAAAACCCGTCGACGTGCTGACTGACCTTGTCCAAGAGTCGGCCGAGCGTACCGTCGAGGCTCAGAAAATGGTGCTCGACTATGCTGCATCGCAAAACAAAGCCGTCTCCGACGTTGTCCGCAAACAGGCCGGTGCAACCGCTAAGCCCGTCGTGGCCGCGGCCGAGTCGCTCGAGAAGGGTATCGATCAGGCTATCGAGACTCAGAAGGAGATTCTCGAAACGGGCGCGAAATTGCTCAAGAGAGCGTAGACACAGCTTCCCTTGCCTATCCGGCGAGGTTCTTGCCGTGGCATCCGAAATAAATGCAACTGAGTGAGGAGGCAACAGTGGCCGATTCAAAGGGGGAAAAGCCCTACGATCCGTTTGAGGCGTTGCGTGGACTGCGCGATGCCGGCATGGACGCTTGGGCCAAAGCAATGACGGAGGCCATTCACACCGACGCCTATGCCCAGTCCAGCGGAGCGATGTTAGACGCTTATCTGACTGCGTCCGCTCCCTTTTACGAATCCCTGCAGAAAGCTATCGCTCAGGCGCTGCAGCAACTGAACCTTCCGTCGCGCGCCGATTTCGTGAGCCTTTCCGAGCGGCTCACGAACATCGAAACGAGACTGGACGACATGGATGCCAAGCTCGACCGTGTTCTGGCAAAAAAGTCTTCACCGGTCACGCCCGCTGTCGCAGCCAGGAGTTCGCGAAAGGAGGCCAGGTAACGCCATGGCCACACTCCCTTGGAATCCCGGTGATCTGGCACAGGCGGAGACGAACATACGCCGCCTGGCAAAGGTCCTGACCACTCGCGCCGCGATCGCCCAAACCCCGAAAGAAGTGGTTTGGGCGCTGAACAAGACGAAGCTGTACCGGTACATTCCTGTCGTTGCCGAGTCCGAGCGGAAACCTGTTCCGTTACTACTGGTATTCGCGCTCATGAATCGGCCTTCGATTCTGGATCTGCGCCCGGGTCACAG
This sequence comes from Acidobacteriaceae bacterium, assembly GCA_019245255.1. GTDB lineage: Bacteria > Acidobacteriota > Terriglobia > Bryobacterales > Bryobacteraceae > Bog-105. Next base: position 2,205 of record JAFARV010000919.1, read on the forward strand.
CTTCGTCGAGTTCATGGTCAAGCAAGGGTACGACGTGTACCTGCTCGACTGGGGATGTCCCGGCCCTGACGATAAAGACCTGGATTTCGGAGACTACGCCCTCGACTATCTTCCGCGCGCGATCCGAAAGTTGAAAGCAGTTTCCGGCAGTGAAGAATTCAGCATGCTCGGGTGGTGCATCGGCGCGATCCTAGTCACAATTTACGCTGCCGTGTACCCGGACGACGGCTTGCGGAACCTGTTGCTTTTGACGGCTCCGCTTGACTTTTCGCAAAAAGATGCGATCACGTTTGCGAATTGGGTAGACGAGCGCTATTTCGATGTTGAGAAAGTGCTGCAACGGTTTGGCAACATGCCGGCCGAAATGCTTGAGTACGGCGCCAAAGCCCTAAAGCCGGTCGAGAATTACCTGGGCAGTTGGATCAGGCTGTGGGACAACCTGGACAACACCAAGGCCGTCGAATCGTGGCACGCGATGAACACCTGGGTGACCGACAACATCCCCATGCCTGGCGGAGCGTTCCGGCAGCTCATTGTCGACCTGTACCGTAATGATCGGCTGATGGAGGGAACTTGGGTGCTCAAAGCCAAACCAGTCGATGTCAGCCGGATCCGCGCTAATTTGCTCACCGTGATTGCAGGCGACGATCACATCACGCCGCCATGCCAGTCGGAGAGCATCTACGAGCGTGTGAGCAGTACCGATAAAGAAAGCTTTCACATTCCCGGCGGGCACATCGGCATCATGGCCGGCAGCCAGGCGGCAAAGACAACCTGGCCGCATATGCAGGCGTGGCTGGCCGCGCGCTCCGGTCATATTAAGACTCCGGCATAGGCGGAAAGGGCACGGAGGCGTGCCCGCCGGGACGGCAGACAACCGCTAGTCTTTGGGAGGCCGCGATCTAACTGCGCACGTTTGCGCGGGGCTCAATGGCGAAAGAAAGGCAGGGAGTTCTATGGATATTCGAAATTCAGTTGCGGTGGTGACTGGTGCTGGTAGCGGCATCGGCAGAGCAGTATCGCTGGAATTGGCGCGGCGGGGGGCCAAGATGCTGGCACTGGTCGACCTCTCCGATCAGGCAGTCGAGACTGCCAAGTGCGTGGACGCAATCAGTCCCACCATTGCGCAAACATTTCGTGGCGACGTCACAGACGGCGGGTTTCGCAAAAGCGTATTCGATGCGGTATGCGATCAGTTCGGACCGCCGCGCATCTGTGTTCCCGCCGCGGGAATCGCTCGAGATGCCATTGCCGTAAAGGTGAACAAGGAAACGGGCGAGTGTGAGATCTATCCCGAGGAACTGTTCCGCACGGTTGTGGAAGTGGACATGATCGCACCGGTGTATTGGGGCCTCGAAATGCTGGCACGAATCGCGAAATCCCGCTTTGAACGCGGCCTGAAACGCTGGGCGGCTGAAGAGGCCGTGCAGGGTGTGGTTGTCTTTATCGGCTCCATTTCCTCGGTAGGCATCAAAGGCCAAGTCGCATATTCCGCTTCGAAAGCGGGGCTCGAAGGCGCCGCCGCGACGTTGACCAAAGAAGCAAACTACTTCGGCGTCCGCTATGGTGTGATTCATCCGGGCTTCACTGACACGCCTATGGTGCGGGCTCTCGGCGAAGAGTATATTCGCAAAAATATCCTGCCCGGCACTCAATTGGGGCGCCTGATCAGACCGGAGGAAATCGCGGACGCAATCTGCTTTATGATCTCGAACTCTGCGGTGACGGGAGAACTGTGGGCCGATGCCGGCTGGCATCCGTCTGCCGCATAGGCAGCTAACGCCCCCGGGCGTTTCTTTCCCCATTGTTGCCCGGGGGCGTCCTGCCCGAAAGGAAGATCTCTATGGGAGTTGTCGCAGAGCCGCTCGCAGCAGTAGAACGCGCGAGCGCACCGATTGAGAACAAGACATTTGACGACCTAACAGTAGGGCAGAGCGCGAGCCTGACACACCGCTTGACGCGGGCCGATGTCGAGCTCTTCGCCGTCGTTTCCGGTGATGTAAATCCAGAGCATCTCGACGAAACGTTCGCCGCGCGCACTCTGTTTCGCCATGTCGTCGCGCACGGAATGTGGAGTGGCGCGTTAATTTCTGCCGTACTTGGCACTCGCCTCCCGGGCCCTGGCAGCATATACCTTAGCCAGGACCTTAAGTTCCTGAAGCCGATTCGGCTGAACGATCGGGTCACCGTCACTGTTACCGTCCTTGAAAAACGTGAAAAACAGCATGTTCTTTTCGACTGTAAAGTTGTACGCGAAGACGGCGAAGAATTAGTCCGTGGTACTGCCCTCGTGAAAGCGCCGGCCGTTAGAGAGCGAGTGCTGCCTGCGGATCTTCCCGACGTGCAACTCCAGCATCACGATCGCTTCAAACAGCTGATCCAGCGCTGCCAGGGCTTGGCGCCGCTGCGTACTGCCGTTGTACATCCCTGTGACGGTCCATCTCTACTCGGTGCATTTGAAGCAGCAGAAGCGGGCTTAGTCATACCGGTGTTTGTTGGACCAGAAGCGAAGATCAAAGCCGTAGCAGCTGGTGTTCAGGCCGATTTGTCGTACTAC
>JAFARV010000949.1 GCA_019245255.1 Acidobacteriaceae bacterium
GCGGAACTGAAAGGACCGGCTTCGGCGTAATCGAAACCGACGGGCGTTCCCATCACTTCATAACTGCCGGCGTTATCCGTACCGAACCCGCTCATGCGCTTGAGCGCCGGCTACAAGCGATCGCCGCTGAACTCCGTGGCGTCATGGACGACTTTGCACCTGAGGCGGTTGCCGTCGAGGAAGTTTTTCATGCCATCAACTCGAAATCAGCCCTGAAGCTTGCGCACGTTCGTGGTGTAGCGCTGCTTGTCGCTGCGGAAGCTGGTCTCTCCGTGCACGAATATTCTCCGCTCGAAGTAAAAATCAGCGTAGTTGGCTATGGCCGCGCGGAAAAGCAGCAGGTGCAGATGATGGTGCTTTCGCTGCTTGGGGTGACACAGCAGTTCGGGTCCTTCGATGCGACGGATGCGCTGGCTGTAGCGATATGCCACGGTACTCGTTCGACGCTTCCAAAGCTCGTCAGAGGGCGACTGTGAAAATAGCGGCACTGCTTCTCTGCTGCGCGCTTCAGCTCTGCGCCATTCCCAAAATCGTTTTTACCAAGAGCTTTCCGGGAAGCAGCCCCGAATATGTTTCGGTCAGCGTCAATCGTGACGGGGCATTGGAATACAAGGAATCGCCCACCGACGATCAGCCGCTCAAGGCGCAGTTGCAGAAAGCGGAGGCCGCGCAGCTGTTTGATCTGGCGGAAAAGCTCGATTACTTCAAGACCCCGCTCGAATCCGGTCTGAAGGTTGCAAACACGGGCAAGAAGACATTCCGCTATGAGGGCGAAAGCGGTCCACCATCGGAGACGATATTTAATTACTCTACGAATCCGCTTGGACAGCAACTGCTGGACCGCTTCGAACAGATCGCCGCAACCGAGCGGGCCTATCTCGAACTCGACCGGACCATTCACTTTGACAAGCTTGGGGTGAACGATGCTCTCGCCGAAATTGAATCTCTGTGGCTGAAGAAAGAGCTTGCCTCGCCAGAACAGTTTGTTCCTCTGCTCACACGCGTGGCCTCTCACGAAAGCTTCATGCACATTGCGAGAGAGCGTGCGGCACGTCTGAAGGATGAGTTCACAGCGCCGCCTCCGATTGCGCAAGCGTCCAAATGAACGAGCCATTTCAGCGGGTCATCTGGATCGTGCTGGATAGCGTTGGGATTGGCGCCATGCCCGATGCCGCGGAATATGGCGACGTAGGCAGCGACACGTTAGGGAATATCGCGTCCCGGCGGAAGTTGAATCTGCCGAATCTCTCTCGTTTCGGGCTGGGAAACATCAGCCCATTAAACGGAGTTCCTGCCGTCAAGAATCCGGGCGCGGCATATGGGAAATGTGCGCTGCGCTCGCCCGGAAAGGACACGACGACGGGGCACTGGGAAATGGCGGGCATCATTTTGGAGAAGCCATTTCCGATCTATCCGCACGGATTCCCGCCGGAGGTGATGGACCGATTCGAAGGAGCGATCGGGCGGGGAACGCTAGGCAATAAGCCGGCTTCTGGAACAGAGATCATTCAAGAGCTCGGCGAGGAGCACCTCGCCACGAGCCGTCCGATTGTGTACACATCGGCAGATAGCGTGTTCCAGATTGCTGCACACGAGAGCGTGATTGCGCTTGAAGAGCTTTACTCAATGTGTCGCGCGGCAAGGGAGATTCTGCGAGGGCGGCACGAGGTTGGCCGCGTGATCGCAAGGCCCTTTGTGGGCGAACCGGGCGGATTCACGCGGACTGCGAACCGAAAGGATTTTGCGGTGCCGCCGCCCGCGGGCATGCTCTTGGACCGTCTTGAGGAACGCGGTGTTCCCGTATACGCCGTGGGCAAGATCTCGGACGTATTTCTTGGGCGCGGCATTACCTCCAGTGTGAAGACAAAGAACAACGCGGACGGGATGGCGAAGACAGTCGAAGCGATGGGCAAACAGAAACGGGGGCTGATCTTCACGAATCTGGTTGATTTCGATCAGAACTACGGACACAGAAACGACGTTGAAGGCTATGCGGGAGCTCTCGAAGAGGTAGATCGCTGGTTACCCCAGGTGCCGCTCGGAGCCGGCGATCTGCTGATCCTGACTGCCGATCATGGCTGCGATCCAACTACTCCGTCGACCGATCACTCACGCGAATACACGCCACTGCTCGTTTTCGGCGAGCGGGTTCGAGGGGGAGTCAACCTGGGCACGCGGGACACTCTGGCGGATATCGGGCAGACTGTGGCCACGCTATTCGGCACCTATATTGAGGCGGGGACCAGCTTTCTCGAAGACATTCAAAAAGGAGACGGACCGATAACTTCTTATGAGACGGCGCATCATGGCGGCGAATTGGAAGATGTACAAAACCGCCCAGGAAACCACCGCCTTTTTTGACCGCTTCAACTCCCTGGTCGAGAGTGACCCGAAGCCGGAAATCGTCGTCTTCCCGCCTGCGCTTTGCATCCCAGCCGCGGTTCAGGCCACGCGCGGTACGCGGACCGAAATAGGAGGACAGAACCTCTACTGGTGCAAAGAAGGCGCGTTTACCGGCGAAGTTTCCGGCCACATGCTGCGCGCGGCGGGAGCGAATTGGGTACTCGTGGGACACAGTGAACGGCGTCAGTACTTCGCTGAAACTGACGCCGATGTATTGAAGAAGACGCATGCGGCACTTGAAGCGGGGCTGCGGCCGATCGTATGCGTTGGAGAGCGCGTCGAGGAGCGAAAAGCAAATAAAACCGAACAGGTTCTGGTGCGGCAGTTCGCAGCCGGATTAGCGGGCCTTACAGAGGAGGAGTTTGCGAAGACGGCGGTTGCGTATGAGCCGGTTTGGGCGATCGGCACGGGTCTCACTGCTACGCCACAAGTTGCTTCAGAGGCGCACGAGTTGATCCGGGGCGAAGCTGCGAAACGGTTCGGTCGAGAAGCAGCCAAGCAGCTTTGCATTTTATACGGCGGGAGTGTGAAGCCGGACAACATCGAAGGACTGATGAAGGAGACCGAAATCGACGGAGCGCTGGTAGGCGGTGCGAGCCTCGATCCGGAATCATTTGCAAAGATAGTCCGGGCAGCTTAGAGCTGTCCCGGCCGTCTATTTCAGCTTTCGAGCTTTGCGTCGAGAGTAATTTCGGTATCGAAGAGCTTTGACACCGGGCACCCTTCCTTAGCGTTTTGCGCGGCGCGGTCGAATGCTTCCTGACTGGCGCCCGGAATGCGCGCTCGTAATTCCAGAGCGCTTCGCTTGATGGCGAATCCCTCGCCCTCTTTATCGAGAGTGATGCGGCAGGTTGTCTGAATGCTCTCGGCTTTCAGCCCCTCATTCTGCAGCATCAGTGATAGGGCCATCGAAAAACACCCGGCATGGGCAGCCGCAAGCAGTTCCTCGGGATTTGTATTCGGGCCGTCTTCGAAACGGTCTCTGAATGAATACGGGGCGCTTGAAAGCAGGCCGCTCTGAGAGGAAAGGTTCCCTTTCCCAGATTTCAAATCGCCTGACCATTGAGCCTTTGCAGTGCGTTCCATCGTTTTCTCCTGTTCTGAGATGCGCTAGTAATGACGCAGCGAGGCAGGAACTTACTTCAGCGAAAAAAGCGTGTTAGCTGAGGCGCGAGATGGACGCCAGCATTCGGCCGGGATTTTCCGGTTCCCGGCGGTAAGAAAAGAACTGGGCAGGATCACAGACTGTGCACAGGCCGGAGTCGAAGATGCGCTCGTCGGAGACGCCGGAGTCGACAAGGTGGCGGCGGTTTGCTTCCGCCAAGTTCAGACAGCGTGTCGCCTTGTCTTCTTCGCCCCACTCGGGAAACGTACTGGCGAGCTTGTCAGCGACCTCTTTCCCAACCTCGTAGCAACACACCCGGATGGATGGGCCCATAGCCGC
>JAFARV010000962.1 GCA_019245255.1 Acidobacteriaceae bacterium
CAGGCAATGGGCGATAAGGGCATCGTGATTATGGAAATGCCGTTTCAGCCCTCGGCAGAGTACGAAGTATGGCGCGCCGATGTAGCAGTTTTGCGCGTTGAGAAGGCCAGGCGCATTGCAGGCGATGAATATCTGCAGGGGGCACCGGACCTTGTTGTCGAAGTTTTGTCGCCGAGCAACACAGCTCAGGAGATCAACGACAAGATTGCTGTGTGCCTGGAAAACGGATGTGCCAGCTTTTGGGTGGTCGACGACAAACGTAAAGAGGTTACAGTAACCGAGGGCGATATTACAAAACGATATGCCCAGGCAGCAACAATTCCGAGCGATATTCTCGGCGGCAGCATTCGTGTTGAGGATATTTTCCGGGGTTTGTAATCCGAAACCCCTGTCCGGAATTTCCGAGAGGCTCGCAAAGTGAAAGAATTCGCCTGGCGGCCGACCTCCGACATCATTGAACATGCGCGTTTGACGGAATTCATTCGTTTCGCCGGGTGCGCAGAATTTGCGGATTTGCATGCAAGATCTGTTGCGGACGTGGCATGGTTCACGAATGCCGTCATTCAGTTTCTGAAGATTCCGTTCAGAACTCCTTATCGAGCTGTCGTTGACTTGAGCGGTGGGCCCGAGTGGCCGCGGTGGTGCGTCGATGCCGAGCTAAACATTGTTCAAGCTTGCCTGCAACATGACGCGGACCAGCCCGCCGTGATCTCCGAATCGGAAAGCGGAGCGGTTGTCGATGTCAGTTATAAAGAGTTGCGTGAGCAGGTCGCTCGGGTTGCGGGCGGACTGGCACGGTTGGGTATTTCGCGAGGCGATCGCGTTGGAATTTACATGCCGATGCAAGCGGAGACGGTGATCGCGTTGCTCGCTCTCGGATGGCTGGGCGCGATTGCGATTCCGCTGTTTTCGGGGTATGGTCCCGCGGCAATTGAAACACGCCTGAACCAGACGGGCGCGAAGGCACTGATGCTATACAGTTCGTTCCGGCGCGGGGGAAGAGAAATCCAGATGCTCACTACCGCTCGCGAGGCGATAGCGCGGTGTCAGGCGGTTCAGCATCTTGTCGTAGCGGGCGCCGACACAGTTGCCGGTGCAATCTCATGGAGGGATTTGGCCCGCGGGCCGGCAGTGGAAGTAACAAACACTGCTGCGGAAGATCCGCTTATTATCATCTTTTCCTCGGGCACGACGGGCGAGCCCAAAGGCATCCTGCATTCGCACTGTAGTTTTCCGATCAAAGCGGCTCAGGATATGGCGCTGAACATGGATATCCACGCAGGCGACCGGATCAGTTGGATCACCGACCTCGGCTGGATGATGGGCCCGTGGGTGATCTACGGAGCTTTGATTCTGGGTGCGACGGTGGTGCTGCGCGATGGCGCTTTCGACTGGCCGGGGCCGGATGCGTTATGGCAATTCACGGCCAAACATCGGCTGGATGTTCTGGGGGTTTCCCCGACGCTGGTGAGGAAGCTGGCGGAATACGGTAAACCTCAGACAGCCGGGCACGACCTTTCACATCTGCGCTTCTTTGCATCTTCCGGCGAGCCGTGGGACCCGGCATCCTGGTGGTGGCTGTTTCAGCAGGTTCGCGAGAAGCCTGTGCCCATCATCAATTACTCAGGCGGCACGGAGATTTCGGGCGGCATTCTTTCGAACCATCCTTTGGCTCCGATAAAGGCTTGCGGTTTTGCTGCGCCGTGTCCCGGCATGGCGGCGGATGTCGTCGATGAGTATGGCCGCACGCTCCCGTCCGGCGTGGGAGAACTGGCGATCCGGCAACCGTGGATCGGGCAGGCACGCGGATTCTGGAACGATCCGGAGCGCTACCGGCAGACCTATTGGTCGCGTGTTCCCGGTCTGTGGATCCACGGGGATTGGGCCGAGCGTGACGAGGATAGTCATTGGTTCATCCACGGACGGAGCGACGACACGTTGAAGGTGGCAGGCAAGCGCATAGGACCTGCAGAAGTGGAATCTGTATTGTGCACGCATCCGTTGGTGATTGAATCGGCCGTGATCGGAATACCCGACGCGATGAAAGGGACAGCGCTGGTGGGCATCTGCGTTGCGCGTGCAACGGATGGTCTTAAAGAAACGCTGCGGGAATTTGTGGGCGCTGAAATGGGCAAGCCGCTGAGACCCGACCGCATCCACTTCGTTTCGGCGCTCCCGAAGACGCGCAACGGGAAGATCGTGAGGCGGGCGATTCGCGCAGCTTATCTCAACTACGATGCAGGAGATGTAAGCGCGATTGAGAACCCGGCAACGTTGGAAGAAATCAGAAATCTGAACACCTGAGGAGGCAGTATGCCTGTTTACCGGCAAATGGGAGAGATCCCTTCCAAACGGCACAAGATTTACCGCAAGGCGTCGGGCGAGCTGTATGCAGAAGAGCTAATGGGCAACATGGGGTTTGTTGGACCGTCATCGCTGCTGTACCACGTCCGGAGACCAACGGCTGTGCGGGCCCTACAGACGCTGAGAGAAGACAAGTGGCAGTGCGCGCCTTGCGAACCTCTGCGTCATCGGCACTTTCGCACCAGGCAGCTTCAGTCACACGGTGACGCGGTGGTGGATCGAGTTCCGATGTTGTTCAATCCCGATGTGGCGTTATCGATCGCACGACCGGCCGAGCCATCGACGAGCTTTTACCGCAATGCAGAAGGCGATGAGATTGTGTATGTGACCGAAGGGTCCGGTAGTCTCGAGTCGCTTTTCGGAAAGATCACATTCGGCGCCGGGGATTACCTGGTGATTCCGCGGGGAATCTTACATCGCTACCAGTTCACGTCTGATAAGCCGGTGCTGTTGGTAATCGAGAGCAAAGGTTACGTGCGAACGCCGCGGCGCTATCGAAACGAATACGGCCAACTGATGGAATCGAGTCCTTACTCGGAGCGCGACATCCGGACACCGGAAGAGCTTGAAACGCACGATGAGGAAGGCGAGTTCCGGCTGATCGTGAAGAAGGCGAACGCGCTTACGGAGATGATCCTGACGCATCATCCATTCGATGTCGTCGGTTGGGATGGTTATTACTATCCGTGGGCGATCAACATACACGATTTTGAGCCCCGAGTGGGACGATTTCATTTACCGCCGCCCACACACCAAACATTCGAAGGCGACGGCTTTGTCGTGTGCTCGTTCTGCCCGCGCCCGTATGACTTCGACCCCGAGGCGGTGCCGGCTCCTTATGTGCATTCGAACGTGATGTCGGATGAGGTGCTTTATTACGCGAATTCGGAGTTCATGAGCCGTAAGGGGATCGAGTATGGGTCGATCACGCTGCATCCCGATGGACTACCGCATGGTCCGCAACCTGGACGCACAGAGGCATCGATCGGTCAAAAGCAAACCAATGAGCTGGCAGTGATGGTGGATACGTTCCGGGGTTTGCTGGTCAGCCGCGATGCGGTGGAGATCGAGGACAACGACTACTTCCGGTCGTGGTTGGGATGATTGCGCCCGCCCTTCGGGCGCTGCTCGAGCATTCGATCGATTACGCCGGCACGTTTCCACCGGCATCGCTCTCGACGGACGATGCTGCGCTGCACTACGAGGGCTATTTGAAAAGCGCAGAGTCCTGGATGCTGGGCCGATTTGTTGTGAGCGCGGCAGACGCGCAGTCACTGCCCGAGCCCTGGCGCTTGAGCATCCTGTCAGACGCAGACGACCCGCGGGCGAACGCGATTGAAAGCAAGAGAATTTTCCGAGCCAGTGTGCCGACGTACTGCGAAGTTTCGATCGGGCAGCTGGATGAGGTGAAAGCGGCGGGTGCGTACGCCAAGGTTCGCACCGGCGGTGTGACCGCAACGGCGATTCCTTCAACGCCGGAGCTTGCCGGCTTCATTCGTGCCTGCGCCAGACGGAAGTTGCCGTTTAAGGCGACAGCCGGGCTGCATCATCCAATCCGATCCGTGCAGGCCTTGACTTATGCGCCGGACGCGCCCACCGGCGTAATGCACGGTTTCATCAATGTGCTGATGGCCGCGGCAATGGTGTGGAACGGTGAGGAAGACGTGGAGCGCGTGTTGGAGGAACAAGACCGGTCCGCTTTCGCCTTCGGAGAGCAGGCGCAATGGAGGGCCCGCTCGCTTAGCACCGAACAGATCGCGACGGCGCGGGAGCAGTTCATACATTCGTTCGGCTCGTGCTCCTTTATGGAACCGATTTTGGAGCTGCGAGCGCTTGGCTGGCTATGATCGACGAAACACACGATCCGAATCGGAAGAGCTGGGTGGAATCGGCGAACGTGCCGGGTTGCGATTTTCCGATTCAGAATTTAGCGCTGGGAGTGTTTCGCAAGAACGGTGAGCTCCAGACGAGGCCGGGCGTCGCGATTGGTGAGTACATTCTGGATGCCGGGCCGTGGATCGAAGGGACGGATTTAGCGGCATTTATGTCGATGCAGGCAATCGAGCGGCGGGATCTGCGCCGCGAGTTCAGTCGAGTTCTCGAGAGCGGCGCGCCGAAGCGAGATCTGTTGCACCAATCGCAATGCGAGATGCTGCTGCCCGTCGTCATCGGCGATTACACCGATTTTTACGCCTCGCTTCACCATGCGACGAATGTCGGCATGCTGTTCCGGCCCGACAATCCTCTGCTGCCGAACTACAAGCATGTGCCGATTGCGTATCACGGGCGTTCATCTTCGATTGTTGTCAGTGATACGCCGGTGAAGAGGCCACAGGGGCAGCTAGGACTTGGAGACTTCGGGCCGAGCCGCGAGCTGGATTACGAGGTGGAAATCGGGATTTTCGTGGGCCCGGGCAATGCATTGGGACATCCGATTCCGATTGCGGAGGCCGCCGCGCAGGTGGCTGGCTTTTGCCTGGTGAACGATTGGTCTGCGCGCGATATCCAGCGCTGGGAGTATCAGCCGCTGGGCCCTTTCTTGGCGAAGAACTTCGCGACGACGATTTCGCCTTGGGTGGTCACGGCGGATGCTCTCGAACCGTTTCGCACCATGGCTGTGCCGCATGATTCGCCGGTGCTGCCGTATCTCGAGGAATCGGGGGCTACCGCTTACGACATCGAGATCCAGGCGTGGCTTCGCAGCGCGCGTATGGCGGCACCGATACGAATCAGCAGCGGACGATTTCGCGACATGTATTGGACGCCGACGCAGATGATCGCACATCACACGTCGAACGGTTGTTCACTTCGGCCGGGCGACTTGCTAGCGAGTGGCACAATCTCCGGGCCAGAAAAAGAGAATCGCGGCTGCCTTCTTGAAATGACGCGCAAGGGCACGGAGCCGGTTC
>JAFARV010000975.1 GCA_019245255.1 Acidobacteriaceae bacterium
AGTGGAGGTTCACGCGTAAGCGCCGCGCGCCTGGAGATTCAAAGGCAAAATCGACGGACCTTTCAGTTTGAAGCGCCGTATAATTCGCGGGACTCAAAAGTGGAAAGAATAACGAACGGATATCAGCTTCGCTGAGCTCTACATCACCCACGTAACGGATACTTCCGTTAGCACGATAAACCAGACGGTTGCCGGCGACGAGCAGAATGTCCGATGCCTTCGTTGAAATCGCGTCAGCCACAATCGCCGTCAAGCCGGGTTGGAGGGAATCCGCTGATTGCTGAACCGCCCCGCTATGTCCACGATCGTTTGAGGGCGGCTGCCGGTTGAGCCGGTCGACGATTTGCTCCAGTTCATTTTGCAGGCTGGACACAAGATTCCTTGGTGTACTTAAACTCTCAGGTTACCCGATATAGTGAAGTTGGCTGGCCTCTTCGCGCTCAGCATCCGCCCGGTTCATGACAAACGCGGCCACTGCCCGATTACCCTTCAGCCACCACGCACTGAAGCTTTTCGATTGGACATCACCTCGATATTCGGTTCGCTCTGCGCCTGTCGTATCGCCCCAGAATTCGTAAGACAAATCGAAGACATCGGAGAAAAAGTACGGAATATTCTCGAAACGCTCAGGACGGCCCGACAAATGCCGCGCCACGTATTGCCCCTGTTTCACCGCGTTATCCCAATGTTCGACTCGTCGCCGCTTTCCGAAGAGTACGTCTGGATAGTTTGCTACATCGCCCGCAGCGTAAACATTTGCCGCTGTGGTCTGCAAAAATTCATTCACGACAATGCCGTTCTGCACATCAATTCCAGCTGCCTCAGCAATTTCCGTCATGGGCGAAACTCCGATGCCGGCCACTACTAAATCCGCCTCTATTTTCTTGCCGTTCGATAGCTCAATGGAACTGCCGTGCATGGATTCGACCTTTGCATCAGGCGCGAAGTGAACACCGCGATCCTCATAGTATTTTTGAAAAAACTGCGACATCTCGGGTGTGAAAAAACTTCTCCAGATGCGCTCCTCCGGAAACACCATGGTCGTCTCACAGCCCTGCTGTGCACTCTGTGAGGCCACTTCCATTCCGATAAAGCCAACGCCAATTACCACCACTTTTTTTGCACTTTTCAACCGATCGCGTAGCCGAGTCGAATCGCTCAATGAACGCAGATAAATCACGCTATCGCTCTGGGCGCCCGGTATGCTGAGCGTCCGCGGACGCGCTCCCGTCGCGAGAATCAGGTTCTGAAATCGGAATTCTTCGCCGCCGCCGACTAATCGCTGGCTAGAAAGATCGATTCGCTCGATCTGTATGTTCAAGTGCACACCGATCCCGTGCTCGCGATAGAATTCCTCCGGGTTGATCAGCACACTCGTTTCGTTCTCTTTCCCGCCTAGGAAGCCTTTAGACAGCGGGGGCCGTTCGTAAGGAAGCGCGTTATCGGCTGAAACGATACCGAGTTCGCCCGCTTTGACCCCGGCCTCGACAAACTCTTTGGCAGAATAACCCGCCACCATGCCACCGCCTAAAAGAATGGTCCGATATTCGTGCATGTTCACGAGAATACATCGTCCATTTGCACAGGCCCGCAGTTTCTCCGGTTCTCACATCACCTAACCATAATCAAGCGGTAACAATTCGCCGGGCTGCATCGTCAATCGAAGAGCCCAAGAGCGATTTTTGCTGTGTATCGCCTCTGAATCGCGGACCGAAGGAGGACGGCGCCAGGAAAACGAGGGTAACTTGCCAGAAGTACACAGATGATTCGGTGTGGACCAGGGTTCTTGCCGTCTCCCTTGCTTATGGTGGCTCCGTGAACGGTAAAATCGTTCGCCTAGAACAGCGCGGGGTACCAACACGCATCGAACCGAATCATCTGCCGGCACACTCCGGGTGTCCACACTTGGATATATATACTCTGGATACCCATGAGCCTGCTCCAGTTCATAACGGCGGTGCCCTGGGACGTGCGGCGCGGCAGCGGATGCTATGTCGGAACGCGCACTTTGGTCGACGCACTCCGTCAGCTTGGAATCGACGTTGGGTTGATCACTCCTCGGATCACGACGCCGGTCTACACAGCTACACGGGTCGTGTTCAATCAAACCTTGCGTTGGCGGCATTTTAGCGGTGATGCTACGGTCGGTATTGACGCGGACGGTTATGCCATAGCTGATAAGCGCGGCAGGGTGCCACATATCGCATGCATAAAAGGCGTTCTAGGAGATGCGGTTCGCTTCGAGCAAGGCTTCACGCGAGCGAGTATGGCGCTTCAGGCCCGCCTGGAGGCAAAGCATGCCCGCCGTGCCGATCGTGTGATCACGGTCAGTCAATATTGCGCGGGCCGTCTCGAAGAACTGTATGGTGTAAAGAACGCGGCAATTGTGCCGGAATTGATCAATTTGCGTGGCTGGCGGCAACTATTCCAGGCAAATCCGGCCGTTCCCGATCCGCGTACGTTTACGGTCCTATCCGTTTGCCGGTTCTATCCTCGCAAACGCCTGGATATGCTACTGGGGGCGGTCGTGCTATTGCGAGATCATATTCCGCAACTGGAGGTTCGAATTGTCGGCGGCGGCCCGGAGTATCAACGCCTAAAGCAGCTCTCATCGGAATTGCGTGTCGAGCGAGCCGTGCGCTGGGTCGGCGATGTCAGCCTGAACCAACTCGCTGCCGAATACAATCGCAGCGACGTTTTTTGTCTGCCGAGCGCTCAGGAAGGCTTCGGCATCGTATTTCTCGAAGCCATGGCTGCGGAAAAACCCATTGTTGCTGCGCGCACAGCGGCTGTCCCCGAAGTCGTCCGCAGTGGGATTCTGGTAGAGCCGGAAGATCCCGAAGCGCTCGCCGACGGGATCCTTCTCCTCTATCGGGACCCCGACTTGCGTAAGTCTCTCGCGGTAGCTGGCTTGCGCCACGTGGAGCAGTTCGACATGCACCGTGTCGCTGCGCGTTTCCTCAGCGAAGTTGCAAGAATCGCGCCCGCCGTAAAAATCCCGCCAGGACTCAACGTCGAGCATGCAAGCTAACCCTCAATGGAGTTCAAGCTTGATCGTCCTCTAAACCTCTTCTTTCAGCTTGAGCTTGCTCTTATTCTCTTCGAGAAAGGCGCGGAGTTCATCTGCTGCCGCCAACAGCCTCAGCCACTGTTCGTAATATAAAGTCACCGGGAACCGGCCCATGCCGTAAACGCTGACGGCACCCTTGTCACTCACCTTGAAAGATAGTGCACCTGCCTTTTTCTTTTGTCCAGCCTGACGCTCCAACTCCGCAATGCGCGCCAGCAGTTCTTCCTTACTCGGCTCCGCCATAAAGCTCCTCAGATCCAATCTCTCACCCTTCGATGCCGACATCATCGACACGGCGATCGTGCAGTAGACATTTGTACCATTAACGGGTTATGTGTGGCGCGGTTTACCGACCAAAGCTTGCAGGCGGGGGCGTCTTCAGTTAGAACGCAGCGCGATCATTGGATCGACCTTTGAGGCTCTTCGTGCTGGCAGATATCCTGCCATCAGCGCAACAACTGCCAATAGAACGACCGTACCAATAAACGCAAGTGGATCAGTAGGAGCTGTCCGAAACAAAAGCGACGCAATCAGTCGCGAAACGGCCAAGGATGCGACGACCCCAACAGCAATGCCAACCAGCGCAAGTCGCATGGTCTTCCAAATCACATCGAGCTGCACAGTGGTTTCCGTCGCACCAAGAGCCATGCGTATGCCGATCTCCGGTCGCTGCCGCGTAACGGAATAGGAGATAACGCCATAAATTCCCAATGAAGCCAGAAGCAGTCCAAGACCGGCAAAGATTCCGACTAGTAGAACAAAGAAACGCCTTGGAGACGTCGCGTGATCCACCAGCCCCTGAATAGGCTTGAATTCTGTCGCTGGTTGTCCGGGATTCATCCGGCGTATCGTCCTCATGACGCTTCTTGCCAGTGCTGTGGGAGGCAACTTCGAACGCAGTACCAGATATGCGCCCTCCGGCCCAAAGCGTTTCGTCGCGGGCAGGTACATTTGCGCTCCGGCGCTTTCTTCTGCACTGCTTTCGCGAACGTCAGCGATCACACCGATCACCTGCGCCTCTGTTCCGCCTGCGAGAGCCGTGCGGCCAATCGGGCTCTGTCCCGGCCAGAGCCTTCGCGCGACTGTTTCATTGATAATGACTACACTCCTGTTGTCAACGACGTCGTGCCAACTGATATCGCGACCTTCCAGCAGGCGCATTCCCATTGCCTTCAAGTAGCCCGGCGACACAATGTATACAAATACCGGAACGAAATCAGCCGCGTTACGCTTCTGCTCGCCTTTTGCCGCGATCCCCCAACTCCGGTTACGGCTCATGGGCAGGTTGTCGGATATACCCGCAATCTCGACGCCTGGGATCATCGAAGTGCGCTCGATAATCTCGTGCCATTTCGCGGCACGCGTAGCCGCCTTTTCGCGATCGTCAAAGTCAATACTGATCGCGGCTGCACGGCTTGGCTCAAAGCCCAAGTCGACGTCCAGAACGCGGAGAAAGCTGCGCAGCAACAGGCCGGCACCAACCAATAGAATGCAAGCCAGAGCAACTTCGGTTATGACCAGCGTCGACCGCATGCGGCCATGTTTTCTCCCGTCACTGGCTCCATGTCCGCCACTGTCTTTCAGCAGCTCCTGCAGATTGCCACCCGAGATGCGCAGTCCCGGCGCCGGTCCGAAAAGGACTGCTGCGCCTATTGCGACCAACACCGTCCATGCCAGTACTGTTCCGTCCACGTGCACCATGCTGAGCAGCGGCAGCGCAATCGATCCCTGGTGAGCGAGAAAAAAGACGATGACATAGGCGAGTCCCAACCCTACCCCAGCCCCCGTAGCGGCGAGCACCATGCTTTCCGTTAGCAATTGACGCACAAGCCGCCCTCGTGTTGCGCCCAGTGCGCTGCGCATTCCAAATTCCTTGGCGCGCGCTGCCAGCTTGGCCAGCAGCAGGTTTGACAGGTTCACACAAACAATCAGCAGAATCAGTCCGACCGCACACCACAGCACAATCAGCGATCGCCGCAGCTTCCCGCTAACGTAGTCTTTCAATCCGGTAAGTTGCCCTGTGTAGCCCTTTCCGTATTCAGGGTGCTTACGCTCGAAATAGAGCTGCGGAAAGAGTTGATCGGCTTCCCTCTGTGCTTCCGCTAGTGTCACGCCCTGTTTCATGCGGCCAACTAATGCCAGATCATTTCCGTCATCGCGGAAATCGTCCATGATGAACGGCACAAAGAGATCGATCTTGGCTCCAGGCGAAAACACGGCACCAAAATCAAAGGAGTTCGGCAACACTCCAATGACGGTCACCGAGGTATTGCTCAGGTCAATCGTCCGGCCGATAATGCTGCGATCACCGCCAAACTGGTATTTCCAAAACGGATAACTTAGCAAGGCCACGGGCGGACCGTGTTTCGCAAATTCTCCAGACCTGAACGAACGCCCAAGCAAGGGCTCCACACTGAGTGTTTCAAAGAACCCTTCCGCGACCAGAATGCCCGTAACAGGTACAGGCTGCCCATTTCCAATGAGCTTGAAATTATCGGGTCCGGTAAAGGCGAAGTAGCCGCTGACCGATTGAAAAGAGTGGTTCCGCTGCTGAAAATCTTCGGTGGCATCCGCTGTATAGGTTTTGGTGGATTCGCCGGCTTTGGGATTCTTTTCCACAATCCGCACCAGTTGCTGCGAATCGCGAAACGGCAGTGGTCGGAGCAAAATCGTATTCACCACACTGAATACCGTTATATTTGCGCCTATGCCGAGTGCAAGAATCAGCACTGCGATTATTGTGAAACCCCATTCGCGCTGCAATGTGCGGAAGCTAAAGCGCAAATCCTGCGTCAAGACGTCGAACCTGGCCACTCTCTAAATACTGCTCAAAACTAATTTGGTTACCAAGAAACACGAAATTTCCGTATGCGGGAATTGCGGCTACAACGCTTGGTCAAAATACTCCTATAGAACATCTAGTGATGTAATGCCGCGGCGCCATTTTACCTGTCGGGCCGCGTTCAAGCTCTCAGCTTTCTGGTATATCCCACATTTCGGTCGATGATCTATGGGATAATCGAAGAACATGCCGGCAAGAAAAGCGCATCCACTCGAAGGCGAGATGCTGCAGGGCACTCTCGATCTGCTCATTTTGCAGACCCTCGTACTCGGCCCGGCCCACGGCCACACCATTGCCCATATTATTGAGCAGCGGTCGGAAGAAGTTCTCCAGGTCGAGCACGGTTCGCTTTATCCAGCCTTGCACCGGCTGGAGAACCGCGGATGGATCGCTTCCTTCTGGGGA
>JAFARV010000033.1 GCA_019245255.1 Acidobacteriaceae bacterium
TCGAGCTAGCCTGGCAGCCAAGCGATGCTTGGTCAACGCAGCAGAGCAATTCCTGCGGTCCTTGCCAAGCCATCGCGCAGTGCGTTGCCGGGGTTATTGCTAGAAGAAAGGCAGTTCCACGCTTGACCCGTCACGAATTAAAGGAGCAAATCCAGCACGACCCGTTCGCAGAGGCAGTAGCTCGCGTGGTCGACTATACGACAACGAATCGCCAGGCGGTGATTCGCTGGGTCGTGATTGCCGTTGCGGTCGCCGCGGTTATCGGCGGCATCGTCTGGTACTCGAGTTATGCCCGGTCTGTGCGCCAGCGCGACCTGGACGCTGCGTTTCAGGTTCTTTCCGCTCCCGTAGGGCCGCAGCAGCCCCAATTCGGAAAGAGTTTTCCGACTGAGGACGCAAAGAAGCAGGCTTCCATCAAGGCATTCGCCGCGGTGGTGGCCAAAGACGGTGATTCGCGAGAAGGGCTGATTGCTCGCTATTACCTTGCTTCGATCAAGGCACAGCAAGATGCGAGGGCGGCCGAGGCGGACCTGAAGACGGTTGCTGATTCACGCAGTGAAGTCTCCGCGCTCGCGAAAATCGCTCTTGCCCAGCTTTATGCGGGCGAAAACCGAGTTCCGGAAGCGCAACAACTGCTTCGCGATCTCGTAAACAAGCCGACCGATCTTGTTTCCAAGCAGCAGGCGCAGGTCATGTTGGCGCAACTGGACCAGGCGACAAACCCGCAGCAGGCCGAGAAGATCCTGAAAGATCTCAGAACCGAATCTCCGCGACCGGCTGTCTCCCGTGCTGTTGATCAGCTATCGGCTCAACTGGGGCGCTAAACGCGTGCATGCTGGACCGGCTTCGTCTGGGTCCAAATGGGTTGCGCGGCCGCCGATATCCGGAACCTTCCCATCCGTATCGAAACGACTTCCAGCGCGATCGAGACCGGATCATCCACTCGAGAGCATTCCGCCGTCTCGAAGGTAAGACGCAGGTCTTTGCGGCAGGCCGCACTGACCATGTGCGTAATCGGCTGACCCACACAATCGAGGTTTCGCAGGTCGCTCGCACGATTGCGCATGCGCTCGGGCTGAACGAGGAATACACGGAAACCCTCGCTCTTGCGCATGATCTTGGCCATCCTCCATTCGGTCACAGCGGCGAGAAGGAGTTGGATCGCCAAATGCAACGCTTTGGCGATTCTTTTGAGCACAATCGCCATTCTTTGCGCATCGTCGACACACTCGAGGAGCGCTATGCCCGTTTTTCGGGCTTGAATCTCACTTTTGAAGTTCGGGAAGGCATCGTCAAGCACTCACGGGAACTGCCGGTGGGGGACTTGGAATTGTATGATCTGTTCCCGGGCGAGCGGCCCGCGCTTGAGGCGCAGTTGCTCAATTTTGCCGACGAGATCGCGTACAACAGTGCCGACCTCGACGACGCGTTTGCAGCCGGCCTTCTTGAGATGGACGAAATCGCGGCGGCCGTTCCCGTCTTTGCGGACTTCGCCGAACAGGTCAAAATGCAATTCCCCGGCTCTCCAACCCGCATTCAATTTTGGGAAATACACCGCCAGCTAATGAATTCGCTGATAGGCGGACTGATCGACGGAACCGTCCAGGCGGCCGAGCATGCCGGTGTCGAGAACGTGGCGGATGTCCGTGCACTGGATAGCCGGATCGCGACCTTCACGCCAGCGGCTCGCGAGCTTTCCTCACAACTCAAGACTCTGTTGATCAATCGGGTTTACGAGAATTCTGACCTGGTGAACGATCGGTCCGTTGCCGTAGTGAAAGTTCGCGAGCTATTCGAGTTTCTGTTGTCCCACCCGGATCAGGTTTCGGCTGGCTACCGTGAAAGCCTCGGGCATTCACCTGCGTACCGGGTGGTTTGCGACTACATTGCCGGGATGACGGATGCGTTCTTTTTGCGGACCTACGAAGTCCTGTTAGGCGAAACTACTCGCGGGTGACGGCGTTCGAAAATTCGGCGCTGCGCACAACAGCATTTTTCTGAATCTGACGGCAGATCTCCGCGGCTACCTTCTCAGGCTTCTCGTCTTCTTCGACTTCTACTTCAACTTTGAGGTAAAGATCTACTCGTTTCATCGATTCTGATTCGATGATAGCTTCCCGCTCAGGTGCAACCGATAATGATTCATAGTTGATGCCGGAACCGATATTGTGCAAAATCTGCGGAAGGCGGCGCCCCAAGAGGGCGTGCCCCGCTGTCTACGGGGATATCTGTGCGCTCTGCTGCGGCAACGAGCGCGAGAATACTCTGACGTGCCCTCTTGAATGCGCCTATTTGCAAGAGGCGCACCGCCATGAGAAGCCGCTTGACATTCCAGAACGCGACCTTGCAAACACCGACATACCGGTCTCGGAGTCCTTCGTCACCGAGCACGAAGAGCTGGTCCTCTTTTGTGTGTACGCGCTTCTGCAAGCCGCATTGCGGACAGCGGGCGCGGTCGACACCGACCTCCTTGCGGCACTCGAAGCGCTGGTCAAGACTCATCGGACACTGGAATCCGGGCTGATGTACGAAACGATATCGGAGAACGCGATCGCCGCTGCCATTCAGCGTTCATTTTCCGCCTCGCTTGACGATTATCAGAAGCTTCGAGAAGAAAGAGAGGCCTTATCGCCGGTGCGCAACTCAGACGTTCTCAAAACGCTTGCATTCCTGCACCGGGTCGGCCAACAGAACCAGAATGGGCGTCCGCGCGGGCGGTTGTTCATCGATCTTCTGCATCATATGACGCCCGATAAACCGGTTGATGAACGTGCACCGAGCATCATACTTACTTAACAGGTTCTTGCAGAAATAATTGTGCTAAAAGCCAAACTTACCAGCATCAGGGAGCTTGCGCCGGAGGTCCGGCATTTCGATTTCGCCGTACCCGGCACGGA